>JBGSSG010000002.1:0-6054 GCA_041737185.1 Anaerohalosphaeraceae bacterium | reverse complement strand
GAACCGTTCGGGCCGAGAAAGCCGTAAATCTGGTTATACCTTATCCGCAGGTCAAGCGAGTCAACCGCGACCACCCTCGGCCTGCCCCACCAGTCGGGAAAATTTTTTGTAAGCGATATTGTTTCTATCGCAAAAGAATCTTCAACCGCCACGATAACCTCTTAAAGTAAAATCCTAAGCACTAAATCCTAAATTCTAAACAATATCAAAATGTCCAAAATCCCAATGCTCCAAACAAAAATTTCGCTTGTCGCCGTCTTCGTTTTGGTCATTTTGATTTTGCATTTGGGATTTGTTTAGGATTTAGAGTTTAGGATTTAGTGTTTTTTTACAATCATCCATTTTCTTGAGTTCTTATGTATTCTTGGTTTCCTCAAGGTGCTCTCCGTACCGCACCAGCCTGGCGCTGTTGAACACAACTATCAAGGACCCGCCAAGATGCAGAAACGCCGCCAGTATCGGCGGAAGCCACCCCGCCGCCGAGGCCCCTATGCCCAGCACAATAAACAAAATCCCGAAAATAAGGTTCTGGTTGATTACCCCGCGTGTTTTGCGGGAAAGCTGCACTAGGAACGGCAGCCTCCGCAAGTCATCGCTCATCAGGGCAATTGACGCCGAGTTGATTGCCACGTCGCTGCCCGCCGCTCCCATCGCTATCCCAAGGTCCCCCGCCGCCAGCGCAGGTGCGTCATTTATGCCATCCCCGACAACGGCGACGATATGGCCGTCCTGCTTGATTTTCTCCACCACCGCCAGTTTGTCCTGCGGCAGACAGTTAGCCTTGTAATCGGTGCATCCAAGCTCCGAGGCTATACGGTTGGCCACCTCGCCGCGGTCGCCGGTGAGCATAGTAATCCGCCTGACGCCGTTCCTGAAAAGGTCCTCCACCGCCGCTCTGGCTTCGGGCCGAGACTTGTCCTGCAGACCTATCCAGCCGATATACTTGTCGCCCCTGGCCACATACAGCGTGCTGAAGCCCTGCTCTTCGTGCAGCATAGGGTCAACCCCGCTGATATCTATCCCGTGCTCCTTTAGAAACGTGTCCCTGCCGACCAGTACCCGCTCGCCTCGCACCGCGGCGATTACTCCCTTGCCGGGCGTCTCTTGAAACTCCAGGGCCTTGGCGAACGACACATTGGCCTCCTTTGCAAGGTTCAGCACCGCTCTGGCCGCGGGGTGTCTGCTCATCTGCTCTGCCGAAGCCGCCGTTACAAGCAGTTCCGACGGCTCAACGTCCCCCGCCGGGGCCAGCTTGGTAACGTATAACTGGCCGGTCGTAAGCGTGCCGGTCTTGTCAAAGACTACCGCCGTTATCTTGCCCGCTATCTCAAGCAGCGAGACGTTCTTTATCAGAATCCCCAGCCTCGCCGAGGCCGACAGCGCCGCCACCATAGCCGTCGGCGTTGCCAGTATGAGCGGGCAGGGACAGGATATCACAAGCGTCGAAATCGAACGATTCCAGTCCTTCGTAAAAAACCAGATTATCACGCTTATCATCAGCACCGCCGGCATATACCAGACGACGTACTGGTCTATCATCCGCATTATCGGAAGCTGGGTTTTTTCCGCCGTCATAATAAGCTGCTGAACCTTGCCGAGCGTGGTATCCTCTCCGGCCTTTGTTACCGCGATATCGAGCACGCCCGTCAGGTTTGTGGTACCGGCGAAAACCTGCATCCCGACCACCTTATCGACCGGCAGGGATTCTCCCGTAATCGTCGCCTCGTTCACCGAGCTTAGTCCTTCTTGTATCTGTCCGTCGGCGGGTATATTATCGCCCGGCCGGACGCGAACCACATCCCCGCATCGCAGATTGCTTACCTTTACCTGCGTTTCCGAACCGTCGGCAGCCAGCTTATACGCCGTGGTCGGCGTTAATTTTATAAGAGACTCTATCGAGGCCCGCGCCCCCAGCGCCGTGCGTGTCTCCATAAGTTCGGCCAGGAGCATTATAAATCCCACCACGCCGGCTGTCGCATACTGGCCCGTCGCAAATGCTGCAAGCACCGCAAGCGCTACAAGCTCGTCCATGTGCATATGCCCGCGAATAAGACCCACGAAAGCGTGCAGCACTATCGGCAGACCCAGAAACGCCGCTCCGAGCATTGCCACTGTTTTGCTGATATCATCGCCCCCGCCATACAGCCACGGCATCCAGGTAATTATCTTGCTGTTAAGCAGCAAAATCCCGCCGGCCAGTGTTCCAAACAGCGCCAGGCTCACTCGCGTCTGTCTGCTCGCGGTACCGCCGTGTTCAAGCTCCGATGACATTACTCCAATATGCGAATGCGCCATAATTTAATCCCGCTGCGCTAATTGTTGAACGTTTCCGATTCCATTAAAACTATTTCTGCTGTGTTTCGGTTTCTTTTTTTTGCGCCTTGATATCCCGGTTAATCATCACCCTAAGCTCCTTGCTTTTGCCTTCAGGTCCGGGCTGAACAAAGATTTTCTCATCCGCGTCGCTTAAGACCTGCTCAACTGCATCCTGATAAAGTTTCTGCACCACAAGCTGCGGCCTCTTGCGGTATTCCGGCAAAAGCTCCGTCAGATAACTTGCGCTTGCCCTGGCCTCCTCGACCACACGCGTCCGGTACGCCCTGGCCTCAGCCAGAACTATTTGAGTCTTGCCCTTCATCCGCTCGACTATACCATCCTTATCCTGCTCGGTCAGGCCGGGGGTTTTATACTCCTGGAGCAGCTTCTCCGCATCTTCTCCAGCCGTGCCCGTCAGCAGCTTATCCTTGTAAGACCCCGTGTCTATACGCATCTGTTCGCTTTCCTGGCTGGCCCGGTTTGACGCCTGGAAAGCGTCATCGACCTGCCGGGGCCAGATTATCCGGTCCGCCCTGACTGAATCAATCCGTATGCCGCTTTCGATACGGTCCAGCTTGGCCTGCAAAATTCTCTGAACATCCAGGGCGATATCCCCCCTGCTGGTTATGGCGTCGTCGATACTGTAATGCACCATCGTGCCGACAACGGCGTTGCTCACAATATTTTCCAGCAGGGGTTTGACCGACTCAGCGGCTGCATCCAAAAAATCCTCGCCCGGTTTTGCCTGCCTGTAATACACATTCTCGAAAAATCTTACCGGCGAATCTATTGAATATGTAATCGTCCAGCGGGAATGCACGATGTTATAATCCGTCCCCTCAAGACCGGCCAGACTGTCATTTCGAGTAAGACAATAGCCGTCGGCAAGGGCGTCCAATGTCGGCTTGACGTATGCGTTTTTCTGCCCCAGCTTTTCCTGCTCGGTCTCAAAATACCAGAACGCCGCCAGCGAAAAAGTCTGCACCTTTGCCACCGGTATCCGGACAATTTCGCATATCGGTTCAGGCCAGGCGAAATGAAGTCCCGGACCTAGCACCTGCCCGTCTCCGACGCCGCTTACCTTTCCGAACATAAGCACCAGTGCCTGCTCGTTTTCCTGCACGAAAAAAATCCCGCTCACAAGAAACAGAAACACAATCACCAGCATTACAATTTTGAGTATGTTAAAACTTACCCGAAGCGCGTCTGTAAGACTCCTTCCGGCGGCGTCCTGATGCTCTGTCAAAGCCGCCGTGTCGCGACATTCGCACGGCTGTTTGCCAATGTGTTTATGTTCCATATTATTCACCTTACCGGCCTGCCTGTTCGACAGGCTTTGGCTGCTGCAAATCGGGTATCTTTTTCAAAAGATGCATCGGCTCGGAGTCCGTGCCAAGTATTATTGTTGAACGCTCCTTAAGTATCTTCTTAAGGGCCTCAAGGTCCCGCAGAAAAACGGCAAGCTGGGGGTCGGCTTCGAGCATCTTGTAATACCGGGCCGCTTCGGCGTCCCCCGCTCCGCGTATGGCCTCGGCCTGAGCATCCGCTATCGCCAGAAGTTCCTTTTCTTTGGCCTGTGCGTCACTTCTGATACGGTCGGCTTCCGCCGCCCCGGCAGCGAGTATCGACTTGGTTTTTCTCTCCCGGTCGGCCCGCATCCGCTCAAACACCTTTTCTGTCACCTTCTCGCTTACCATCAATCGGCGTATCCCCGCCTCGCGTATTTCTATCCCGTATTTTTCTATCGCAAGGACGGACATTGTCTCTTTCATTTCCGACTCTATCTTTTCAAACTGAATCTTCTGCGGGTCCGTGTTGACAAGCTCGGAAAAATAATGCCTGCCGATTACCGCGTTCTGGGCGTTGCGAAGCAGGCTGTTGAGATTTTCCGTCGCGCCCTTTGTATCGCGAACCGACACAAGGAACTTCAGCGGGTCGCTTATTCTCCATACTAAGTAGCTGCTTACGATTATAGGCTCGCCGCCCGCAGTAGTCGTTTCCTCAAGGTAGCCTTCTTCCGGCTCATAAAGCCTGTCTCTTGAGTCGAACTTGTAAACACGCTCAATAGGCGCGGGCAGCTTGAAATACAGCCCCGGCTCCGTAATCGGCCGAGCCGGCTTGCCGAAACGCGTAACAAGCGCGTTCTCCGTCTGCCTGACCTGGAAACTGGTGAACACAAACCCCAGCACCGTAATCACCAGTAAAAGCAAAATCACTATCCAGAAATTTTTCATATTCCAGCGCCTTTTTCAATTTTCTTTTTTCAATTTTCTTTTTTGCCACAGAGAACATTTATCCGCCTGATGCGGACAGAGATTATTTTTTAATTCTAAATTCTTCATTCTTAATTCTCAATTTCCCCTACTTGCTTTCCTGAAGCACAGAACCGGCGTCCATATCATAAAGAGTCGGCGTGAGCTTTTCCGCCAAATCAATTATATATACCTGCGTATCGGCTTCGTCGGCCACCACCACGTATTTCCGTACATTCTGCAGGGCCTCTTCCAGCATCAGCATCCTCTGCAGACGCAAATAATAATCGGGATTGGCCTGATAAGCCTTAATCTGTCCATCGAACCTGACCCCGGCCGCCTTTGCCAGTTCTACCCGCTCAAACGCTTTGCCCTGGGCCTGGCGCAGCGTTCTGAACACCTTGCCCTTTGCCAGGCTCAAACCCTCCAGCAGTTTTTCACGCATCTGCAGGCGCTGCTCGGGACTGATATCTTCTTTCTGTCGGGAATATCCAATGGCAAGCTCATAGAGTTTCTGTACATCCTCGCTCGAACCAGCCAGTTCCGTCAAAATTTTGGTCCTTTCCGCTATCGCCTCAAGTACCCTTGCCTGCCTTGTCTGAATCGCCGCGGTTACACTCTGATAATCCTCGGCAACCTTGGGCGGCGGATGTATCCCCTCAAGCCCAAGAAACACTATCTCCACTCCAAGACCCGCATCGTCGGCGTTTTTTTGTATCCGGACGGCAAGTTCTTTGGCAGCGGCAAGCCTGCCTTTGCCCAATATACTTTCCTGCCCTGCCCCCAAAGCCCCTGCTGTTTCCTGCGTCTCTATCGAAGCGCTTGCGGCAAATCGGGTAAGCTCCCTGTAGCAGATAGCTTCCAGCATCGCCCTGGCGTCTATATGTCTGTAAATATGGCTGTAAAGGTCTTTGATTCTGTAATGCACCGGAACCGTGGCCCTGATAAGGCTTACCGGAACGGTCTCTTTGTCTTCCTGGCCGCCGATGCCTGTGGCAACGAGCAGGTCGTATTCTTTCTTGTAGTGCTCCCTGCCCCACAAAAACGCCTGCCTGCCCCCTGATTCCTGGTCTTCGATATATCCTATGTTTATTTTCTGTACCATATCGGTCGGATACTGATACACCTTGTCGATTGGCCAGGGCCATTTGAATTTCAGTCCCGGCCCCGCCTGACGCCCGCCCCCTGTCGGCTCAGAACGACCGAAATGTTCTATTACCGCTCCGTAGCCCGGACCTACCACCACGACACTGCTTAAAAAGTAAAGGGTGGCAATCATAAACAGAAACAGAGGCAAAACGGCTTTTTCGAGCAGTTTATAGAACCATGTTTGTGAAACCTCAAAGCCAAACTGGTAATCGATAGTGCTGGCCACCGTCCGCAGAAATCCCTTAGGCTCATTTATCAGCCCGAGCAGCCGGCTGTCAAACGCGCTCCGGCCGTACTGTCCGGGCATCCTCGGACGGTATATGTCAAGCATCGCGTT
>JBGSSG010000085.1:0-3051 GCA_041737185.1 Anaerohalosphaeraceae bacterium | reverse complement strand
AGCTGCTTAGCGTCCGCCGGTATCGTGCCAGATGCGGGCAAATCGAGGATTTGACTTATGACGTAAAACGCTTCCGTCTGAAACTGGCTGAGCCGGACCGAATGAAATTCACCGCCGGACAGTATGTCCAGCTTACCTGTCCGGCGTACGCCAAAGGTGTAGAGCCTGTATCGCGGGCATATTCAATCGCATCCGACACTAAGGAAAATAATTTTATCGACCTTATCATACGAAAAGTCCCCAACGGTATCTGCACGACCTGGTGTTTCGAGTATCTTAAGGAAGGCGACGAGGTTGTGCTTACCGGCCCTTACGGAAATTTTGGACTTACGGACGGCGATTGGCCGATGGTCTTTGTGGCGGGCGGCAGCGGTATCGCCCCGTTCGTGTCCATTCTGCATACGATGGTCAATGACTCATCCGCCAGGAAGGCTGAGTTTTTTTTCGGTGGCAACACGGTAAAGGATTTGTGCCTGCTGGAGCAGATGCGGGGATTTGAAAAGACATTGAGCGGATTTACATTTATACCTGTTGCGGCAAGTCCGCAGCCGCAGGACAACTGGCGAGGCCAGACCGGCCTGGTAACCGACGCGGTAAAACGCCATTATCAGGATTTAAGCGGGTATGAAGGTTATCTGTGCGGCAGTCCGGGCATGATTGACGCATCGGTCAGGGTCTTTGCGGCACTTGGGATGCCGCAGGAACGGATTTTCTATGATAAGTTTGCATAAAAGGCTATTATGAAGCAGCAGCAGGATAAAAAACTTGAACAGATGCTTCGCTCATCCGGCCTGGTGGCCGGGGGGTTTATGGGCGCCGATAGCAGAAACGCTGCGGAAGTTATCGCCGAAGACCTGAAAACACTTGTTCGCCTTGGATATGAACCGGAGCAGATTGCCGAAAAAATGCGCAGCCTTACAGATATGTCTAAACCCGCTCTGGGCGGCTGGGTACGGGCCGCGGAAAATCTTCAGGTAAAAAACGAAGATTTCAAGGGTTTTCTGGTCTGTCCCTGGTCGCACCCCGGCAGGTTCGATAAACGTACCACAACCGTACAGAGGCTCGATACTGGCAAAAGCATAAGCTGGTCGGATTTGAATATCCACCTTATAGAGCGGCACGGATTTTTTGAAGGCAAAGGTTCGCTTTACCGCATCGAGCCGGAAGAGCTTGTGAATATTCTGTATTGAATAAATAGTTTTGACCGGGAGTTTAATATGAAAAAGTACAGATGTCTGATGTGCGGCTACATTTATGACCCCGACAAGGGCGACCCGGATAACGGCGTGGAACCGGGTACAGCCTTCGAAGATGTGCCTGACGGCTGGGTCTGCCCGGATTGCGGCGCGGGCAAAGAAGAATTCGAGCCTGTAAGATAATGCAGACCGTTCGGCCAACTGCGCAAAAAATGGAAATAATGTGCGCCGAGACCGCCGCTGATGATGTGTCGATGGTGGTGTTCGGGGCGTCGGGGGATTTAGCGCATCGAAAATTGTACATAGGCCTGTACGAACTGTTCAATCGGAATCTGCTTGGGCCTCGTTTCTGGCTTCTCGGCTGCGGCAGAACGGAAATGTCCGATGAGGTTTTCCGCCAAACGGTTGAAAAATCTCTTTCGGCCCCGGCAGGCCCAATGCCGGACAAATTAAACGCTTTTTTAGGGCGATTCTTTTACGTCAGCGGTTCTTATGAGAATAAGGACCTTTACGAAGCAATTCGCCGGCGTATTACGGAACTGGATGAGAATTACAATATGCATGGCTGCCGGATTTTTTACCTGGCGGTGCCGCCGTTCCTCTATGGGACAATCGCGGAAAACCTGAACAGCTCAAAACTTGCCTGTCCCGCCGGTGCGGGCGGAATGCAGCGGGTGAGCCTGGCGGTGGAGAAACCGTTCGGCAGCGACCTCGAATCCGCGAAAAAACTTGAACGCAGGCTGCACCTTTGTTTCGATGAGTCGCAGATATACAGAATCGACCATTATATGGGCAAGGAAACGGTGCAGAACATACTGATGTTTCGTTTCGCCAACAGCCTTTTTGAGCCGATTTGGAATCGCAACTATATTGATAATGTTCAGATTACCATTGCCGAACAGGACGGTATCGGACGCCGTGCCGGATATTATGACAAAACAGGCGCCCTGCGCGATATGTTCCAGAACCATTTACTGCAACTGCTGGCCCTTATCGCGATGGAGCCGCCGTCGTCTTTCGACGCGGACAGTATCCGCGACGAAAAAGCCAAAATTTTGCGTTCCATAACCCCTGTTCGGCGGGAGCAGGTTGAAAAGCTCTTTGTCGCCGGCCAGTATGGTCCGGGCACGATAGACGGCAGGGATGTCCCCGGCTATCTGCAGGAGCCGGGGATTATGAAGGATTCAAAGACGGAAACCTTCGTCGCTGCCGGGTTGACTATCGATAACTGGCGATGGAAAGATGTGCCGTTCTATCTGCGGACGGGGAAAAGATTGAGCAGGAAGCTTACCGAAATCGCGATTGTCTTTAAAAAAATTCCCCATTCTATGTTTGTTTCCGCGGGCCTCGACGATTTTGAATCGAATGTCCTTCGTTTTCGTATCCAGCCGCAGGAGGGTATGTACATCAGCCTTCAGGCCAAACGCCCCGGCTCCAAGCTGTGTATGAGCACTCTTGAGCTTGCGGTGGATTATAATCAGGTTTTCGGAGTCGAAATGCCCGATGCTTACCAGCGTCTGCTGCTGGATTGTATGCTGGGCGACCAGACGCTTTTTACTCGGCAGGACAGCGTTTTGATATCGTGGGAACTGTTGCAGCCGGCGTTGGACTATTGGACGGAAAGGGATGTTTTTACTTATCCCGCAGGGGCATCGACGCTGCCGGCAGCCGATGAATTGACAGCAAGAGACGGCAGGAAGTGGCTGCCTTTGGGTGCTTAATCTTTTTGCAGGGGGCATTGTATTTTTTGATTCCCGTTGCCTGTTCTACTGTTCAACTGTTCTCGCGCACCGCCGCCTGCGGTTTGTACGGAAAGGGGGGTGGCAATCTGCCCCCACCCTTTGGCAAGTTCACC
>JBGSSG010000339.1:0-4166 GCA_041737185.1 Anaerohalosphaeraceae bacterium | reverse complement strand
CAGTTGGGCGGCTTTATCTTTGCGGCCCTGAACTTGTTTTCTTATAAAGGTCTGGCCGTTTGGGTCCGCCACAAACGCCCGGATAATGATATCAGAATTATCCAGTTCGGCAAAGACCCCGATAGGCGCATGGCAGCCGGGATGAATACGTACAAGAACATCCCGCTCGGCCATTACAGTCAGCCGGGTGGGCAAATGATCTACGCCGGCGGCAAGGGCGATAACTTTTTGGTCGTCCGCACGGGTCTGAACTGCCAGCGCACCCTGAGCCGGCGCCGGCAGAAACAGGCGCGGGTCAAAAGAAAAACTGATTCTGCCTGCAAGGCCGAGTCTCTCAAGTCCGGCGCGGGCCAGGATAATAGCGTCGCAATCGCTGCGGTCAAGTTTGGCCAGCCTGGTTTCGATGTTCCCCCGCATATCGACAGGTTTTGCGTCCGGGCGAAGCAGTCGCAGTTGGGCGATTCTGCGCGGACTCGATGTGCCTACGCGCGCACCCCGGGGCAATTGGTCAAGACAACTGATATTCCCTTTGCAAACCATCGCATCCTGCGGGAACCTGCGTTCAAAGACAGCGGGTATGTGCAGATTGGCAGGAGAAAGGGCGGGCAGGTCCTTGAAGCTATGGACGGCGATATCGGCGGTATTTTCAAGCAGCGCCTTTTCGAGAGCGGAAGTAAAAAAGCCGTTGCCGGGCAGTTTCCAAAGGGGGTTTTCGGTATCCCGGTCGCCTGCTGTTTTTACGGAAACAATCCGTATGTCCAGGCCCGGATGTGCGAAGGTCAGGGCGTCGGCGACAAGGCGGGTCTGGGCCAGGGCCAGGGCGGATGCTCTTGTAGCTATTCTAAGAACGGTCATTTGTCTTCGTCCGGTAAATCTTCCTGAAGCAGAATTTTTCCGATCAGTTCGGCGGCCTGCGTATGCAGCGGGTCGGGTTTATACCGGCTGGAATCCTTAAGATAAGAGATTGGTGTATGCAGGAATTTTTTGGCCAGGGCGACGGAGAAACGTTCCAGCGTATCGTACTGGGCGGAAGTAAAATGCCGGCGATATCGCCGAGCGTGAGCGGCGGCGATATGAAAATACGTCTGCTGAAGCCTGGCAACAAGGCCGGCGATGTCGAGCGACTCAAGCCAGTTGGCAAAGAGCCGCCAGTGACGATGCAGGATTTGACGGGCAGCCTCAAGTTCTCTGCCGCTGCGGGTACTGTTTTGTTCGATGAGATTGTTAAGGTCGTCAATGTTAACTAAATGGACGTTTGACAGCTTTCCGACGTCCGGCTCCACGTCCCGCGGTACGGCAATATCTATTATCAGCAGAGGCTTTTTGCGATGGCTGGTAAAATAAGCGCAGTTCTGGGCGGTGATTACCGGCTGGGGCGAGGCGGTTGAGAAAAGCGCCAAATCCACTTTTTCAAGCAGAGGTGGAACCTGCTCCAATGTTAAAGCGGAGGCGTTTTTGAATTTTTTGGCCAGCTCGGACGCCGATTGCAAAGTCCGGCTTGCGATAATCATTTTGGCAGGCGATGATTTGTACAGGTACTCTGCGGCAAGGGCGGCGCTTTCTCCGGCTCCGACAACCAGCAGACAGGCCCCCGCCAGTTCGATGCGGGAACCGGCCAGGTCGGCGGCAAGTCTGCTTATCGACTGCGCGGCCGAACTTATGGATGTTTTGCTGCGAACCTCCTTGGATGCGCGGAAAGCGGCGTGCATAAGACGGTGAAGGAAGAAACGGCTGGTGCAGCACTGGACAGACATCGAGTAAGCGTCCTTGAGCTGGCGGACAATCTGATACTCGCCAAGAGCCTGTGAATCAAGGCCGCAGGCCACGGCAAAGAGATGCTCAATCGCCTGATGGTTTTGCAGCCTGTGTCTGTTTTGCTTCCAGACCTTAACGGCGCCAGGCGCCGCGGCGCGGACGGCTTTTTCAATACAGGCGTCGGCGTCGTCCGCCTGGGGCAGATAGAGGTAGAATTCGGTACGGTTGCAGGTGCACAGCACGAGGACTTCCGTACCGGGACATCGCCGGCGGATATTTTCGAGAATGCGCCTCTGCTGGTCCTGCGTGAAGGCAAGCGTCTCCCTGGCCGGCAACGGCGTATTATGGCAACTAACCTGCTGACAGATAAATTTCATCGCGGAAGTATATCACAGGCGTGACAAATATGCAATCCGCCAAACTGTGCCGGCCCGCGCATAGACGACGGTTCAGGAGGCATAATTGTGCAGGCCGGGGAAAATTTTTGACAGGTTGACCACAAGCAGGGTCAGAAGAATCAAAACAAAACCCGTTAAAAGCCAGAGGCAGTTAAGCCTCGGCAGGCGCAGGTCGAACATCTTACGCCAGTGGAAATAGAACAGGTACATCGTCCAGCAGGCAAGGCTGAACATCTCCTTCGGGTCCCAGCCCCACCAGTCGCCCCAGGCAAGTTTGCCCCAGACGCTGCCCAGCAGCAGGCCCAAAGTCAGCAGCGGAAAGCCTAAGCAGGCCATTCGATAAGAGGCCCTTTCGCAGTCCGCCGCGGCCCTGCTGTCCTTTGGAAGTAAAATGCAGACACCGGCCAGGAAAGCGGCCTTTGCAAATATAATATACGCCAGCATATATGCCAGAACGTGCGGCCCAAAGAGCCGGCTTTGCAGGGCGGGGGGAAGGTATTGGGCTGTGTCTTTGAAGATAAAACCCGCGGGAAAAATGACCAGCACGCCGATTACGGCATCGATAGCCAGCGTCAGGTAATTCCGCGGCACGTTAATCAGCAAGCTCATCCAGGATATCAGCGGCACAGTCATCGCCAGTACCAAAAAAATCTCAAACATTGTCTGCATCGGAATGTGCCGAACCTGTATCCATCGGCAAACTACGGCGGATAAAGCGGCGACAAAAGCGGATAATATACAAAGACGTGCCGCCGCGCCTTTGCGAGCTAAGCAGGCAATGAACGCGGCGGCGTACGCAGCCAGCCCAATATATATCAGAAGGCCCGCAAGAGCATATTTAATCTCCATTGCCGGCCTCCTGTTCACAGCGACGCTTGTGCTTGAAAAGCTCTTTCCAGAAGCGCCCCGCGACGCCTATCGCCAGGAGGGCAAAACCAGTGAATACAAGGCTTATACCGTCAGCGGATACAATTTGAAAAACGGAATACCGACCCTGCTCATCTTCGCCCCAGGAATGCTGGTAGATGTGATATCCGCCGAAATAAAGGGGCTTATTGACCTCGATATCCTTTTGGCGGACAGGCTTTTGACGGTCGATGATAGTCGTTTTGCTGGTATAATCCGATACGCACTGCGAAGAATCGTAATAAGAGATGGAAAAATCATCGAGCCTGATAAAAAACGGAAGCTGATAAAACTCATTATCGTCCGTCGAATAGACGACGTTGCCGGCCTGTTGCGGATAGATTTTGAGCAGCGCCTTTGAAAATATCGGCCTGTGGAAAACATCTCTTTTTATGTTCAGGGCCGCCCGAGAACTCCAGCCCCCCCCTGCCAGGACTAACAGACAGCCTGCGTGCATTAGAAAAAGAAAAAGATTCCTGCGCAATCCCGCAAACATACCGCCAATCAGGACAAAGGCCAGCAGCGCCCAGAATACAATCAAAGGAATGGAATTGAAAAAAATGGCGGCTTTTTCGGAGCCGATACAGGCCCCGTAAATGGACAGGATGACCATTGCCGCAATCAGTGCTAAACCGAAGAGGTACAGCCATTGTTTTACGCCGTTCATTCCGCAAGCTCCGCCGTTTTGTGTCGATTTCGGATGCGATTATCCGCGGCTTGCAACAGAATTCAAGAAAAAAGACCGTCTGCAAACCCCCGGAAACCATAAACCCGCATTTCCCATATAAAATTGACGCATTTGATGCGGCAATTCGAGGAAGATTTTGATATAATGCTGCAATTGGAAGGTTTGGTTGCGTATCCAGGCGTTTAACTCGTGCCACGCAGTGTGCTACGCAGAGTAGTATATGGGAAATACCAACTTAAGGGGTTGTTAAGGAGATTGAATTATGAATGGTAAGAAAATGTGAACTTTCGCATTTTTTTGGTCAATAGTTTTCATAATGAAAAACTGTAAAAACAAAAATGGCCTGCCGATGAAATGGGTAGATATGAACCTATTTCACGGAGGCCAGTATGAGTACTACTATTCTGACATCGGCATGG
>JBGSSG010000078.1:0-2863 GCA_041737185.1 Anaerohalosphaeraceae bacterium | reverse complement strand
GGCCCAGGTGCTCTCGGCGGTTCGTCTGCGGCCGGGCCAGATTTTTGACGCGGCGGCCGCGGTTAAGGATGCCCAGCGCATCGCCCAATTGGAAGGGGCGGAGTCGGCGTATTACCGCATTGAGACGGCAGATGGCAAGTTAAAACTCACATACGTGGTTGTGGAAAAGAACCTGATTCGCTTGATATCTTTTATTGGCAACAAGAAAATCAGCGACTCGAAGTTAATCAAGGAAATGGGCATCAAGCTTGGCGATTATTTGGATTTGACCGCCGTCCAGACGGGCAGGGACGCGGTTGTGGACTTATATCATAAGAGAGGATACGCCTGGGCCGGCGTTGAACTTGACCGGAAAGCGCTGCAGGTCGGGCAGGTTAAGCTGACAATTGAAGAGGGCCCTCGCGCGAAGATTGCAAAGGTAGCTTTTAGCGGCAACCGGGTGTTCAAGGACAAGGAACTGGTCAAGGCGGTTAAGACGCGCAAGAGGAAGTTTTTGTTCTGGTCGGTGTATTATAACCCCAAGGATGTTGAGAAGGATCAGAGCAAGCTGACGGAGGTCTATCAGAAGCGTTCATATCTTGACGCGCAGGTTCGCGCCAATGTGAGTTTCAGCGAGGACAAGAAAAAGGTTTATGTCGAGTTTGTTATAGAGGAGGGGCCCGCATACACGGTCGAGACGATTGGCATTACCGGGGCTGAATTTTTTAACGCGGCGGAGCTGCGAGATGGTTTGCGGCTGGCAGAGGGCGGGCCGTTCAGTCAGGCCTGGGCGGAGTTTGACGCAAAGAAGATACGCAGCCGGTTTCTGGAGCAGGGATTTGTTGAGGCCAAGGTTGACACACAGCGGACATTTCTGGAAGGTGCGCGGGTTCGTGTCGAGCACAGGATAAGCGAGGGTCAGCGTTTTCGTCTGGGCAAGGTAACGATTACGGGCAACACGGTTATGCACGAAAATGCGATTCGGCGTGTACTTGACGAGGAAGAATTTACGCCTGGGCAGTGGTACAACGCTGATATTGCCCGCGGGGACGGCCAGGGCTGGCTTGAAAAGGAGCTTCGTCAGAGCGCCTATGTGGAGTCGGCGACGATTCGGCCGGCCGGCGACGCTGCGGATAAACGTGATGCGATGGTCAGTGTAACAGAAGGTCGGACTGGGTCGATTATGGTTGGGGCCGGCATAGCGAGCGACAGCGGGGTGATGGGTCAGATATCTCTGGACCAACGGAATTTTGATATAGCCGACCGGCCTGAAAGTATGCAGGAGTTTATAACAGGCAAAGCATTTCGCGGGGCGGGCCAGCGATTTCGGGCGTCGTTCAGTCCCGGTACGGTGCAAAGCTCGTTTTTGGTAAGCTGGACCGAGCCTTATTTGTATGACAAGCCTGTTTCGCTGACACTGGCGGGGACTGGTTTTTCCCGCGGGAGGGAGTCGTATGACGAAGAGCGGCTGGGCGGCAGGGTCGGTCTTGAAAAGCGGTATCCGGATGACTGGCGCAGGGGCTTGTCGTTTCGGTTTGAGAACGTGGACATAGCCAGTCTTGACTCTGATGCGCCGCAGGAGATTCGCGATGTAGAGGGGTCAAACGTCCTTGCCGGGGTTCGGCCGTACATTGGCAGGGACACGACCGACGACCGTTTCAGGCCGACGAAAGGGTATAACTTCGACGCCGGTTATGAACAGGTTGGCGGGGATTATACGTTTGGGATACTAAGCGCGACGCAGCGGTGGTACAAGACGCTGTATGAGGATTTGTCCGAGGTTAAGACGGTGCTTGAGACGCGGATTAGCGGTGCGACGATTATCGGGGACGCCCCGCCGTTTGAGAAGTTTTACGCCGGCGGCAGCAGCTCTCTTCGCGGGTTTGAGTATCGCGGAGTAAGTCCGCGGGCAAGCAATGACGACCCGCTCGGCAGCAACTGGATTATCAACGGAGGCGCAGAAGTGGCGGTGCCGCTGGGCAGCGAGGTGTTTTCGTGGCTGTTTTTCACCGACGCGGCGATGATTGAGACCGGCGGGCCCCGGACGGCGATAGGTACGGGTATTCAGATAATGATTCCGCAGTGGTTTGGTCCGGTGCCGATGCGGTTTGAGTTGGCGATGCCGATTACTAAGGACGAAAAAGACGATACGCAGGTATTCAGCTTCTCGGTAGGAGCGTTATTCTAATACTACAACGCTCTGCTTTATAGAAAGTTATGGTAATAATGGTAAATTCTAAATCCTGAATACTAAACCCTAAACAATATCAAATGTTCAAAATCCTAATTTTCAAAACAGAAATCGCACATTAGCAGCTTCGGGCCACTTGGATTTTTGGTCATTTGTATTTTGGATTTGTTTAGAATTTAGGATTTAGTGCTTAGAATTTTAATTCAAAAACCGTATTTTCCGGCGTCAAGCGGCGCTGTAGTACTAAAATACAGGATAAATTGAAGAAAGGCGGCAAGTATGAAGCTTAGCAAAGTTGCAGTTCTAACGGTGGTTGTGTCGGTTGTGTGTTTATCAGTCGGTTATCGCGGCGGGTTTGCGGCTGAAAAGCAGATTGCCCCTGCCAGGCTGGCGGTTGTGGATGTGAGCAAGGTGCTGCAGAACAGCGTCAGGCACAAGCAGTGGCAGGCCAAGATGCAGGAAGAAGAGACGCAACTGAAGGCCGAGTTCCAGAAAACCCGCAAAGAACTCGAGGCTTTGCAGGCCAATCTTGACCTGCTCAAGCCCAACAGCACCGATTATCTTAAGCTGGTAGGGGATGTTCTGGACAAGAAGGGGCAGATAGACGCCAAAAACAAGTATTATGAGGAGAAGGTCAATGTTGAGATGCAGCAGTGGACCGAGAGTCTGTACACAAAACTGCTGGAGGTAGTC
>JBGSSG010000267.1:0-12597 GCA_041737185.1 Anaerohalosphaeraceae bacterium | reverse complement strand
AATGCCTCAACCGCTTCATCCTCGGCGCGATCATTCTGTCAGAAGAGGTCGTCACGGTGATTCGGCGGGAGCTTCGCAAAGTGTCGGATGGGTTCCTTGTCACACCAGAAAACATCCTGCACATCCTCGAGAACGAGGTGCTTAAGAGAGATGCGATCGAGGGAGACGAAGCTCAGAAGGCTCAGAGCCGCGTGAAAAAGTTTTATCGCAAGGCAGCCAAGGCCTCCAAGGATGTCGGCGAAGAGCCAGCAGCCGAGACCCCCGCGCCTCCGAGCCAACCCCAAGAGATGTCCTTTTCGGACCAACTTCTTAAGGAATCAAAGCAACCGGAATCGAAAACAGAATAGGAAGTCGAACCATCGCGTGGAGGCTACAGTTTTGCCGCGGCGGGGTTTATCGGTTCGGCGATTGTGGCGGGCCTGAACGCAGAAGAAAATTGAAGAAAAAGCTGTTCTGCTGCCGATGGAAGAGTAAGCATAATGGACTCCTTTCCGAACTTATTATCCATAACAATAATAAGCATCGGCGGGAGCCTGTTTTTTATGCCAATGTATTTTCTATTCATCGTTTAGCAGCCTAAAAAACGGCAAAAGTCGAGTTGAGGCCCCGGCGGAAAGGATAATAAATGCGGGTATTGTTTGACATTGTTCATCCGGCGCAGGTCCATTTTTTCAAGAATGCCATTATGCTGCTGGCGGCCCGCGGGGACGAGGTGCTTGTTACCGCGCGAAAAAAAGACGTCGCCATCGAACTGCTCAAAGCCCTTGACATTGACCATTTGTGCATCAGCGGCAAGGGGTCGAATATGGCTGCGATGGGTCTGGAGCTGATTACCAGAACCTTTCGTCTGCTGCGCATTGCCCGGCGGTTCCGTCCCGATGTTATGGTCGCACGGGTCGGGCACTCCGTCGGCATCGCAGGGAAAATTCTCGGCGTCCCGACCGTTATTTATGACGATATGGAACATGCCCGCCTGCAGGCGGCAATCGGAATGACTTTCGCGACGTATATATGTACCGGCTTGGGATATTACCGCGACTTCGGCGCCCGGCAGGTTCGTTTCAACGGCCCGCCGGTGCTTTCATATCTGGCCCCGGCGTATTTCACGCCCGACCGTCAGCCGCTGCGGCAGGCGGGCATAGACCCGGACAAGCCGTACATCTTCATAAGAACTGTATCCTGGAAGGCCAGCCATGATATCGGCAGAAAGGGCACGGGCAGGGAAGAACTTACAAGGCTTGTCGAAGAGCTTTCCGGTTTTGCCAGGGTCGTTATCAGCTCCGAAGACCCTCTGCCAAAAGAACTGCTGGCGTATCGGAATCCTGTACCTGTCGAGCATATCCATCATCTGCTGGCCTTTGCGGAGTTGTGCATAGTAGAGGGCGGCACTATGGCCGAGGAGGCCGCGGTTCTCGGCGTGCCGGCCATCTGCCCAAAGACCTACGACTTCGGCTATCTGCGCGCACTCGAAAAGGACTACGGCCTTGTTTTTCGCCCTGCCACGACAGCACAGGCCCTTGAGATGGCGAGGGAAATCCTGCGGATGCCCGACCATAAACAGCATTTCCAGGAAAAACGGAGGCGCCTGCTGGCAGACAGCGAAGATATCGTCGCGTTTATGCTCAAAATGATTGATAAAGCCGCCAGGTGCAAGTAAAATGCCGGACAACCGTTGCCCGTAAGGAACAGTTCCACCTTAATTCAGAGGTGTTTCTGTTCAGATTATGGGGACAGGCTCAAAGAAAAGCTGCGTTAGTTATACAGTCGTACAGTAATGGGTGCGGATAATGAATACAAGGGTTGTAATCAGCAAGCGTTTGGTGTTTGTCAACTCTGTCAGCGGGGTGGCAACGCAAGTTCTGAATATGGCGGTGCTGCTTTGGCTGTACCAATATTTGCTGAAAAGAATAGGCACAGAAGAGTATGCCCTGTACCCGGTACTGGCGTCGCTGATTGCGTTCCTGCCCTTGCTGTCAACTGTTCTTACGGGGGGGCTGGCCCGATACGTTGTGGAAGCATATGCGAAAGGAGACGAGCGCAGAGTCACGCAGATTGTCTCGACTATGTCTGTTCTGCTTCTGGGCGTTGGGCTGCTGGTTTTAGCGGCAGGTCTGGTATTTGCCTGGTACGTGGATCATGTTCTGACTGTTGTGCCGGAACGGTTGTGGGACGCCAGAGTCATGATGACGCTGATGGTTTCAGCGTTCGTCATCCAGACGGTACTGGCGCCGTTTCGAGTAGGGCTGTATGTCCGGCAAAAGTTCGTGTCATTAAACATCATTGCTTTAAGTACTAAGTTGCTGCGTATCGCGATTTTGCTGGTCTTGCTGCTGGGCGTGAGTACACGGGTGCTATGGATTGTGGTGGCGTCCGTGTCATCCGAAGTCTGTGGGCATCTGGTTACGGTGGCAATTTCTCGCCGGCTGATTCCGGCGCTTACGTTTCGGCGAAGCCAGATACGTTGGGCAGTAGCCAGGGAGGTAACGTCGTTTGGCGGCTGGAGCCTGATTGGCCAGCTTTCAGAACTGATACGCACAGCCTCAGACCCCATCATTTTGAACAAGTTGGGAACATCGCTTGATGTAACCTGTTTCCAACTGGGTTCAATGCCTTTTAGCCAGATTCAACAATTTTCATCTGGCGCCCAGCAGTCGCTGATACCGCCATTGACGGCAATGCACGCAACAAAAAGCAAGAGTCATTTGCAAAACGCCTACTTGCGCGGCGGCCGTTTCGGATTATGGGCAACACTTTTTCTGTCCGTTCCGCTGATGATTTATAGTCAAGAACTTGTTAAGCTATATGTCGGCGCTGCTTTTGGGGCTTCGGCCATGGTAATAATCCTGCTGTTGTCGTCGTACCCGATTGTGTATGGGAATGTTATGATGGCGAATATAGCAATAGCCACGGCGCAGGTTCGGCCGTTGGCATTGCGGGCAATAGTTGTACAGATGATTAATCTTCTGCTGACGCTATATCTGGTCGGAGTGCGAGGTATGGGAGCGGTTGGTTCTGCTCTGGGAACATTTTTAGCCACGATGTTAATCTATCCGGTGGCCTGCATAACCCTTGGACTGAAGCTGGCGGATGTGAGTCTTGGCAGATGGTTGCGAGAGACAGTTTGGCCGGGATGGCTGCCCGGCCTGGCGGCAGCGACCGTCTGGATTCTTCTAAAGATTACGGTAAGGCCGTCATCCTGGTTGAGCTTGGCTGGATGTGTTATACTTGGTTTAGTTTGCTACGTTGCTGTGTTATTGGTTTTTTGTCTGCAAAAACAGGATAGAAAAGACCTGCGAAAGGTGATGGTCAGAATACAGGCATGGATTCGCGTGGACAGGTCAAGCCGTTTCGATAATAGTATTTGACAGGACTAAGCATCAATGGCCAAAAAGCAGGCAAACAACTATAAGGATGGATACCGCTGGTGCACTTTTCATAGCTCAAAAGGAGAAACTTTTGCAGTTGCATTGGGAAAGGCGGGCGGACAATGAAGGCGTTTCTTCGAAGAATCGTAAAAATGTTTCCTTTATCGCTTTATCTCTATCAGGGGCTAAAGAATTTGCCGAGATATCCTGCTTTCATTAAGGAATTCCTGTCTTTCAGAAAAGCAGGCAAGATTGGCCGATTCGAAATAAGGTGGAAAAACCTTTATCCCTGCTTAGGCGACAAAACCGCCGCTACCTCATTTGACAGGCACTATGTTTTTCACACGGCCTGGGCGGCACGAATTCTTGCCCGGACCCGCCCCCAGGAGCATATTGATATTTCCTCATCGATTTATTTTGTTGCTTTGGTGTCGGCTTTCATCAAGGTGAAATTTTATGATTATCGGCCGGCGGACCTGAAATTGAGCGGTTTGCAATCCGAAACGGCAGACCTGACGGCCCTGCCGTTTCCTGATATGTCGGCGCCGTCGATTTCCTGTATGCACGTTGTGGAGCACGTCGGGCTTGGCCGATATGGGGACCCGCTGGATTATAATGGCGACCTCAAAGCGATTTCTGAGCTTAAACGCGTATTGGCGAAGGGCGGGAATCTGTTATTTGTCGTGCCCGTCGGCGGAAAACCCAAAATAATGTTCAATGCTCACCGGATTTACAGTTACGACCAGGTTATAAGCTGTTTTAAGGAGTTGGAATTGATGGATTTTGCCTTGATTCCGGAAGCCAGGAAAAATGGCGGGCTTATCGAGCACGCAACCAAAGAGATGGCCGATGCACAAACATACGGCTGCGGATGTTTCTGGTTCACAAGAAGGGAGAAATAGCAGTGTTGGCAGGCAGACGAAATGCGACCAGCCGCGCAGAATGGCTTGAAAAGACCCTGGCTAAAATTCCACAGGGGGCGCGCATCCTGGATGCAGGTGCGGGAGAGCTGCGGTTCAAGAAGTTTTGTTCACACCTGAAATACGTGGCTCAGGATTTTGCAAAATATGACGGCAAGGGCGACGGCACCGGCTTGCAGCCGGGCGCCTGGGACCAGACCCGTCTGGATATTATTTGCGACATCTGTAACATTCCGGAGCCCGACGAATCCTTCGACGCCATTCTGTGCGTGGAAGTATTTGAGCATTTGCCGAATCCTCTTGCCGCAATAAAGGAGTTCAGCCGGTTACTGCGGGTTGGCGGATATCTGATTCTCACGGCGCCATTTTGCAGCTTTACGCATCAATCGCCGTTTCACTTTTACACGGGGTTTAACCGTTACTTTTACGAAAAACATCTGCCGGAACAAGGCTTCAAGATAGTCGAACTCGAAAAAAACGGCAACTTCTTTGAATTTATCGCGCAGGAGGTACGGCGAATCAAATATATGGCAAAACGCTACGCGGCCAAACGTCCTAATCCACTTGAGATGTTCGCTACGCTGATTATGTTAAAAATGCTCGGAAGATTTAGCAGGTTAGATACCGGCTCAAGCGAAATACTATGCTATGGTTATCACGTTTTGGCGAGGAAAGAACGATAATGATTATAACGAGGCTTTTGGGCGGTTTAGGCAACCAGATGTTTCAGTATGCTGCAGGAAGAAGACTGGCTCATGTCTTGGGAGTTGACTTGAAGCTGGATATTTCAGGATTTGAGAATTACAACCTGCGTCGATACTCTCTGGGGAATTTCAACGTTCAGGAGAACTTTGCCTCTGCGGAGGAAATTGCGGCGTCAGGGATTTTTAAGCGGGGGATAGTGGAGCGTGTACTTGCAAAGGTACTTTGCAGGCAGCCGACATATATCACGGAAAGGCACTCTCGCTTCGACCCTGATATTTTGAACTTGCCGGACGGTGTGTATCTGAAGGGCTACTGGCAAAGTGAGAAATATTTCGCGGATATTGCCGAAATCATCCGTCGGGAATTTACGGTTAAATTTCCACAAACAGGAAAAAACAAAGAATTGGCAGAAATGATTGCTTCGAGGGAATCGGTGAGTTTGCACGTGCGTCGCGGTGATTATGTTTCCAATCCAAAAATAAACCGGGAGTATGGCACCTGCGAGCCGGATTACTACTTGCGTTGCGTGGAACAGCTCACGCAAACGGTCAAGAACCCCCACTTCTTTGTTTTCAGTGACGATCCCGAATGGAGCCGTGATAATTTGAAACAGACCTGCCCAACTACGTTCGTTGACCACAACAAGGCGGACAAAAACTATGAAGACCTGCGTCTTATGAGTCAGTGCAAACATCATATCATTGCCAACAGTTCGTTTTCGTGGTGGGGAGCGTGGCTGAATCCAGGAAAGGACAAGATAGTTTTTGCACCAAAGCAGTGGTTTAATAAGGAGCAATTCGCTTATAGAAAAATAGATGATTTACTGCCCGCTGCTTGGATTAGACGGTAGAAACTTGTTATACGATGCACGATAATGGATATGGCTCTTATTGCAAAAACGCAGCCACTTTGTGTTTACAAAGGGGCATTTGGAAGAAGCCTTGAGTGATTCCGGGCCGGATTATTGTGCCGGCGATGTATTAAGTGGAAGAAAGTCAATGTCAGAACCAATCGTTAGTGTAATTATCCCGACATACAATCGGGCTGATATGGTCGCCAAGTCGATTGATTCTGTATTAGCACAGGATTTCGACGGATTCGAAGTCATCGTTTCCGATGATGGCTCTACGGATAACACGTTGGAGGTGCTTTCCCAATATGGCGACCAGATTGTGGTTGTGCGTGGGCCAAATCAGGGTTGTGCCGGGGCCAGAACTCGGGCAATTCGGGCGGCACGAGGGCAGTTAATCGCTCATCATGATTCGGATGACCTGATGCTTTCGGGCCGATTGGATGTACAAGCAGAGTTCATGACAGAACACCCGGAAGTTGCCGTGGTATCTGGAAATATTGTTATTGAGGGTAATGAGCAAATCAACTATCTGGAGAAGTGCGGCGTCGATTTTGCCGGTCAGCCGTGGGTAATTCTTGACCGCCCCTTTCAAAAGCTTTTGTGCAGGAATTTTATGGCCGACCCTGCTTCAATGGTGCGTCGGGAGTGTTTCCTTTCTGTTGGTGGGTATGACCTCTCGCTGCGGCGTTCAGCCGATTGGGACCTTTGGTTAAAAATGGCCAGGCAGTGGCCACTGGCTTGTATGAATATGCCGTGCACGTGGGTAGGCAAGCACGAAGAGAATCGGAACATCTCGCCCGTTGAGATAGCATGCAACATCCGCATCATGGATAAGGCGCTGCGCTGTGGTGAGCGCCTTGATCAAGATGCGCTAAAGAAAATTCTGAAGCGGCTTTTCGGACAGATACGGAGCTACATCGTAAAGAATCTCACAGGTGCGGCGGAGCCGCTCTGGCAGGTCGAGGCAAGGCGCTGCGCCGAACATTTGCCGTGGTATCAACGGCTGCTTGTGGGCCTTACGACTATGCTTCCGCGGAAATAATTCGGTATCGAAATGACGACATTAAAACGTGATATCCAGATTGTACTTGTCAGCAACGGCATCAGTCTGTTTCTGCTGTTTTGCGCTTCTGTTATTCTGACGCGGGTCTTAGGCCCAGCCACGTTCGGCCTGCTGGGGCTTGCGATGCTGATACCGGAAATTGCCGGACGCGTTTGTCCGCTCGGTTTTGAAACGGTCAACGCGACTTTCGCGGGCCTGTACAAGGACCGGCGAACGCAGCTCTTCCAGCAGACCCTGCTGATAGTTCTTTTCGGAAGTCTTGTAAGCACGCTGTTCACGCTGGCCTTTTTTTTCTGGCTGCCCATTCAGCGAGGAAATTTCGCGCAGGTTGAATCATCAGCGGTCTGGATAAGCTGTCTGGTAACGCCTTCTATGATACTGGCCCAATTGCTCATCGCTCTTACCCGCGGCATCGGTCGGATAGCCGCTTCGGCCAAGCTTTACATCCTTCAAACTCTGCTCCTGCTGGTTCTGACGTTTTTATTCCTGATTGCACTTGAAGGACGGCTTCAGGCAGCGCTGTGGATACGAATTTTAAGTCCCCTTACGACCTCGGTCTGTTCGCTCTGGCTGCTTCGCGATTACCTGTCGCTAAACTTTTCGCGGTTTTCCTTTTCATTTTTCCGCAAGGGGCTGTCCTTCGGGAGCCAGATTTGTCTTTCGACCGTGTCCCAGATATTAAATTACCGTATGGACCAGGTGATGCTGGCTTATATGGTTTCGCCGGATGAGCTTGGCCGATATGTCCTGGCTGTCGCCATCGCCGAGCGGCTCAAAACGCTGCCGAGGTCGATTTCCACCGCCTTTTTGCCGAGTTTCGCCAATGACCCGCAAAAACACTTTCCAAACGTCCCCAGGCTGTTCCGCTACACCCTGCTGATTTCCGCTGCGCTTATGGCGATAATCGGCGCTCTGAGCATCCCTGTTATCTGGGTGGCCTTCGGGAAAGATTACGTCGGGACCATCGCTCCGCTGTTATGGCTTCTTCCCGGAATAGCAGCCCTGAGTTGTTCGTCGATTACCGCCAGCGTACTGGCGGCACAGGAAAAACCCAAATACAGCATCTGGACCGGCTATACCTCGCTCGGATTGAATCTTGTTTTGAACTTTCTGCTGATACCGCGAATGGGCATCAACGGCGCCGCTGTCGCAAGCTCGATTTCTTCGCTATTTGCCGGCCTGTTATGGATGTTTTTCTTCAAAAAAGAAACCGCGGTGCCTTTTAAGGAAATGCTGATTCGGGCCGAAGACATTCGATACCTGGCAAAACATCTGCGGCTCGCCGTCTTCCGAAAGTAATGGAACGAAAAATGAAAACATCAATTTCGGCCAACGCCCGCCCGGCCGTGCCGCGAATCCTGCTGACAGGTTCGGTGCCATACTGGAACCGTGTCGCCGCGGCCATTTTGGCGCGCGGGGGATTTTCCTGCGATATCCTGCATCAGGGACAATGGCTGCATTTCTTTACAATGCTTTTTTCGGGAAGACTGCGGCATTACGAATATTTTTATCAGGTCTGCTGCATTAACAACTGGCCGTTCGCCCTGCTGCTGGGGGTATTCGGCAAACCTTTCATTCTTCACTGGATAGGCACGGATGTTGTGTCCTTTTCCGGCGGCAAGGCATCGAGGGGCTGGCGGAAGTACATAACCGGCCTGCTGGCCTTTCGACGCGCGAAAATCCATCTGTGCGATTCGGATTATCTGACAGACGAACTTATGCGATTGGGAATCCGCGCATCGACAATCACCCTTCTTCCTGAAACCATCGAAGCCGACCCGCGTCCGCTGCCTGTGCAGCCGGCGGTGCTTAGCTACTGGCCAAATCACCGGGAAGACTTTTTCAACGGGCCGATGGTCTTTGAACTTGCCCGCGCATTTCCGCACCTGCCGTTTTACATCGTCAAGGCCGCCGGCTCAAAAAAACCCGTGCCCGCAAATGTTCACTTCCTCGGAGAGCAGAAAGATATGGAGCCGATTTACGACCGCTGCGGCATTCTGCTGCGAATCCCGCGGCACGACAGCATCTCGGCAATGGTCCTTGAAATGCTCGCACGGGGCCGATATGTCATTTACAACAAAAAACTGCCCGGCTGCCATTTTGCAGAAACCTTCGAACAGGCCAAAGAAGCGATTGAACAACTGCAAAGCAAAACCGGGCCAAACGACGAAGGCTCCCGGTTTGTGCGCGATACATTTTCCATCGCCGGCCAGGCCCTGAAACTGCGAACCCTCTTGTCGGGAATAAATCTGAAACCGGACAGGGAAGTTTCCGCAGGAGAAAACCTTTTAAATCAAATATAAAAATTTCTGTGAACGGCTGCCATATTTTTTATTTTTCAGCCTGCCGGATGTTTTGGGTTAATTTGGATGAGATTATAGGACCGTTTTCTGGTTTTTCAGCAGGGCGGTTAAGGGGAAGTCCTTAAACATCGAAGAATAGTCTGTAAAGAAAGCGGGAATTGAGAATTAAGAATGTAGAATTGAGAATTGAGAATTGAAAATTGAAAATTGAGAATTGAAAATTAAAAAACAACTGCCAGATGTCAGCATACAGGTAAAAATAGAAAATGGGAAATAAGGAGTCATACGTGAACGGGCAAGCCGAGGTATCGCAAGTGGTTGGGGCGTCCGCTGTTTCCCTACTCAAGCGGAAACTTTGGGAAACCAATCGCAGATTAGCCGATGTTTTAAGGCAGAGGGAAAATCTGTCGGGGACGTGCCAGTCCCGCGGCGAGTATATCGAACAGTTGACATCGCAGGCAGATGCGCTGCGGTCGCAGAACACTCTGTACGAATCGGCCATACGTGAAAAAGACAGCCAATACCGGCAGGCCTGTGAACAGATTGACTGGCTGGCCGTCCAGGCCGAGGAGGCCGGCAAGGCACATAATTGTCTGGAGCAGGAGAAGGAATCGGCTCTATCGCAGATGGCCGAGCAGCGTTTTGCCCATGAAACTGTTTTGCAGGAGCAAAGCAATCATATTTTGTCGCTCGAAGGGGAATTATCTGAAAGCCTGAAGTCGCAGCGGCAGCTTCAGCTTGACCTGGAGAGCAAACAGGTTTTTGCCGAGCGGCAGAGTCAGGAGGCCGGTCAGTGGCAGCGGCGGTTTTGCGAATTGGGCGAGGAGTTTGCGTCGCTGCAAGCGCTTCATCAACAGGCCGTGCAGGAAAAGGAATCTCTTCTGGCTCAGCTTGACCGGACGACGCAGCGTCTGGACAGTGTCGCTGCGGAGTTGGATGTGGTTTTGGATAAATACCGGCAGGCACAGGAGACGATACGGCAGCTTCAACACCAAAGCCGGCAGGCCCCGAAGCCGGATGCGTCTGTTCTGAATGCACAGGAAGTTATCAGCCGGTTCAGGGAAGGTTTTGTGTTTGAGAGAAACCGTACACGCTGCGCCGGGCAGGGGGCTGCGCGGGTTGAAGGCGAGCCGGAATCGGCGCAGGACCAGGGGAATGAACCTGCCGGCGGGAAAGTTAAATCGCTTCAATATCAGCTTGCGATATTAGGGGGCGCTGGCCCCGAACAGGCGTAAGAGAGCTATCGGGGGAGTTTCCCTGCTGGGGCGGGTTTTAGGGGTTTTCAGGCTGCGGGCAGTTCGACGATGAATGTCGAGCCTTTGCCGGGTTCGGACTGCACGCGGACTCTGCCGTCGAGCCGGTCGAGGATTCGTCTTACGATAGTAAGACCGAGGCCCTGGCCGCCGGAAGAATTTGCCGGCTGAAGCTGGTGAAAGATTTCGAATACTTTTTCGTGGTGCTGCGGCTCGATGCCGATGCCGTTGTCTGCGACGGCAAAGACGACCCGGCCGTTTTCGATTTTTCCCTCGATTCGTATTTGCAGCGGTGTATCGGCCTTGCGGTATTTGAGCGCGTTGTCAATCAGGTTTGAAAAGACCTGGCTGATAAGCGTGGCATCGCCGGTGCAGTTGGGCAGTTCCGTTACCTCGATATGCGCCTGCTGTTTGCGTATCTGGAACTCGAATGTTCGCATCAGGTTTTTCACAAGTCTGTTCATATCGACCGGGGCGATTCTGACCGAGGCCCGTCCGACGCGCGCCAGCCGAAGCAGTCCGGACAGCAGCGAGTCCATTTTGGCGGCGCCGGATACGATAAATGAGAGCGATTCCGGAATGTCGTCCGAGATGATGTTTTCGATTTTCCGGCCCTCTGTCGGCTGGTCCGGGGTTTTGAGCAGTCCGGCGAGCCTGTCGCAGGATTTTTTCAGTTCGCCCGCGAAGCCCTGTATGTTGATAAGGGGGCTTTTCAGGTCGTGGCTGGCGATATAAATGATGCTTTCGAGTTCCTCGTTTTTGGACTGGAGTTCTTTGAGCAGTTTTTCGCGTGCAGTCTCCGCTGTTTTCTGTCCGGAGATGTCGTTAATGAAGCCCTCGATGGCCTGTACGGAGCCGTCCGGATTGAAGATGCCGCAGCCCTTTTCCCAGAGCCATTTTTCCGTTCCGTCGGCGGCGCGTATGCGGTACTCGAGCTGGTAAGGTTTTTTTTCGGCAAGAGCGGCCTGTACCTGGTCCCAGACCATTTGCCTGTCGTCGGGATAAATGAGGTTATTCCAGCAGGTCTGGGAGCTTAGGAACCGGCTGTCGCTGTATCCGGTCATTTCGAGGCAGCCCCTGCTGATGAATTCCATCGGCCAGTCGGGGGTGTTTGCGCATCGGTACGCGATGCCGGGCAGGTTGCCTATCAGGGTGGAAAGAGCCCGCCGGCTTTCCTGAAGCTTGATGGCTGATGCGTGCTGTTCGGTAATGTCCAGGCCGGAACTCAACGTGCCGGTGATTTTCCCGTCGGGGTCTTTGAGGATGGTATTGTGCCAGGCGACAAGTTTTTCTTTTCCATCGGCGGAGACGATGGGATTTTCGAAGTACTCCGCAGGTTCGATTTTTCCCGCGATAAGTTTTGTGAACACTTCCTGCGTTTGGCTGCGGGAGCGTTCGGGGATGAAGTTTTCGAACCAGTTTTTGCCGACAATCTGGTTTTCTTCAAGGGCCAGCAGAGCGACTCCTTTTTTGTTTATGAGGCTTACTTTTCCGTCGGAGTCGAGGGCCACAATGATGACCGCGGCGATGTCAAGATACATCTGGGCCTTGTCCCGCTGTCGCGTCAGCTCCTGCCGGATACGTTCGCTTTCGGCAAGAATCCGATGGAGTTTTTCGGTTCTGTTGCGTATGTGGCTGCGCAGAGCGGCAGCCGAGGCCGCGATTGCCGCCGTCAGGGCCAGGGCGATATACACCGTGTTTTTTTGCGGGCCGGCGAGGGTCGGCGAATGCGGATTGTCCTGCGGCGCAGACCATCTCCCCGCCTGCAGAGCGAGCAAGAACATCGCCGCTGCAAGAGCAGTCAGAAACCACACCTGTAATTTGCTGTGTTTCATCCGTCGCACGAGAACAGTTTTGTTTCGGTCCGTAAAGCTCGGACGCATCAGAACCGAAATTTCAGGAATGCAAAAGCATGGATGCGAAAAAAATTGTCCTGCCGGTTCATCCGTGAACCGGAAATAACAAGGCCCGCAGCATCACCCCGTCCGCTGCGGGCCGCACTCCTCCTCCAAGAGGATTTTTGCAGAATATCCGAAATGGCGGATGTTGTCAAGTATCTTTAGATAAGAACGCAGCGGAAACAAAAAAAGCCAGAGCTGCCTTAGATATCGCAGCATCTGGCTTCGGAGGAGGGT
>JBGSSG010000259.1:0-5844 GCA_041737185.1 Anaerohalosphaeraceae bacterium | reverse complement strand
GACGCGGTTAAATCCGTTGATTGCAGCGATTCACAGATTACCTTAAGCGGCGGTCGATTACAGGTTCATACCGGACAGCAGGCACAATGGCCCGGCATTACCATCAAGGCGCCGGACGGAAAATGGAACCTTGCCGGTTTTGCACAAGTTTCGGCAGAGGTGAAAAACACGTCGAATGAGAAACTGACGATTTATCTTCGAGTGGATAATCCCGGCGCGGACGGCCAAAAGAAATGTCTCAACGGAAGTCTGACTCTCGCTTCGGGCGAACAAGGCCGAATTCAGGTACGGCTTTATCCTGCGCCATGGGCGTTCAGTGAGCCTGTTGAACTGAATGGAATGCGCGGGTACCCGCAGACATCCGAAATACGCCCTGATAATATCACACAGATACTGGTTTTCGTTGAACAGCAGAAAAAAGGCCGCAGTTTTGAAATTGAATCTATATGCGCCCGGGGCAGGGTATTGATTCTCGACAAAGACAGTTTCTTCCCCTTCATCGATACGTTCGGGCAGTTCATACACGCGCCGTGGCCCGGTAAAATAACTTCAGAGTCTGATTTCAAGGAACGCATTGACCGGGAACAGTCGGACTTGTCGGCTCATCCCGGCCCGAAAGATTTTGACGAATACGGGGGCTGGAAGAACGGTACTCAACTGAAGGGGACGGGTTTTTTCCGCGTTGAAAAATATGACGGCAAATGGTGGTTTGTGGATCCGTCGGGACATTTGTTCTGGTCGCACGGGGTCGATTGCGTCGGCACAAATTCAAGTTCGCCGATAAGCGGACGCGAAAATTATTTTCAGGTTCTTCCTGACGCAGGCTCTGCTTTGGCTGAGTTTTACGCAAGCGGTTCCTGGGCGCCTCATGGCTGGTACAAGGACAAAGGTACGTATCGAACTTATGATTTTTCCGGGGCAAATCTTTTGCGCAAATACGGCCCGGACTGGAAGGCGGTGCACGCAGAACTTGCTCACAGTCGGCTGCGAAGCTGGGGAATGAACACAATAGGAAACTGGTCTGACAGCGATATCTGTCAAATGCGCAAAACGCCGTATGTAGCCACCATCAGCTTCTATTCAAGGCCCATTGAAGGCTCGACGGGGTATTGGGACAGGTTCTGCGATGTGTTTGACGCATCCTTTCGCGAAAACTTAAAACAGCGGCTGGAAAGGGAAAATGGCGCATCTATAGGCGACCCGTGGTGTCTGGGCTTTTTCGTGCACAATGAGTTGTCATGGGGCAGCGATACATCGCTTTCCCTGGCGACATTGAAAAGTCCGGCGGACCAGCCTGCAAAAATCGCATTCGTCAAACATCTCGAAAAGAAATACGGCACGACAGATAAGCTCAACGCGGCCTGGGGCGGTTCATATCAGTCCTGGAAAGACCTTCTTGAATCCACACAGGAACCTGACGCACAAAAGGCACAGGGCGACCTTGCCGAGTTCTACACTGTCATTGCCGAGACATATTTTCAGATTGTGCGGGATGAATTAAGGGCAGCGGCTCCGCAGCATCTTTATCTGGGATGTCGATTCGCATGGACAAATGACCTTGCGGCCCTCGCTGCCGCCAGGTATTGCGACGTGGTTTCATACAACCGTTATGAGTATTCCGTCGCGGATATCAAACTGCCCGGAGGGCTTGACAAGCCCGTTATTATAGGCGAATTTCATTTCGGCGCGCTGGACCGCGGGATGTTTCATCCGGGCCTGAAGGAAACCGCCAATCAACTTGACCGGGCGGAAAAATACAGAGCCTATCTCGAGGGAGCGCTGAAAAATCCGCTGATTGTAGGCACTCACTGGTTCCAGTATCGCGACCAGGCCACTACAGGCAGAGGCGACGGGGAAAACTACCAGATAGGACTTGTGGACATCTGCGACAGCCCCTACCCGGAAACAATTGCGGCTGTGCGTGCAACAGGAGACAATATGTACGGACTGCGTTTGGGCGAAAAACCGGCCGGGCGATAAATATCCCGGCCGTTGCGTTTTTTGCGGATGTGGATATTCACTTTCAGACGCCCGCCGGGACCGCCGGCAGCTCCGCAGTTGATTCTTCCTGGACTTTGGGCAGAGAGAAGACAAAATCCGCTCCGCTGGATGGGCTGTTTTCCACCCATATTCGTCCGCCATGCAGGCTCACCAGTTCCTTGCAGATGGCCAGCCCCAAACCTGTTCCGTATTTGCCCGGTTTTAGATTACCTTCCACCTGTGCGTAGCGGTCAAAAATTCTTTCCCTTTCGTTCTCCGGTATCCCCGGGCCGTTGTCGCGGACGTGAACGCGTACGGTTTCGACGCGGTCTTCGACAAGAACCTCGATTCGGCCGTTTTGCTCCGGTACGAACTTGACGGCATTGTCAATAAGATTCGTCAATACCTGCGCCATCTTTTCATAATCAATAGCGACCTGTGTTTCACGCTGCGGCATATTCAGTTCAAGAGCAATACCCTTGCCGTCTGTTACAAATCGCAGCATATCCGCTACCTTGTCAACAAATAACTGGACCGACATCGCCGCGGGACGAATCTTCATTTTTCCGACATCGAGTTTGGAGATGTCCAGAAAGTCGCTTATAATCCCTGTCATTCTGGAAATAGCCTGGTCGGCCATTTCAAGATTCGACCGCAGTTTCGGGGGGAGTTTGCCCGCTACTCCGGCCATGGCGTTGGACAAGATGTTTTTAAAGATGGTAAGCGGCGTTCGAAGCTCGTGCGATACCGTAAGTACAAACTCGCTCTTTAATCTGTCGAGTTCTTTTAGCTGCTGATTGGCCTGTTCAAGCTCAATGGTTCGTTCCTGCAGTTTTTTGGCTGTCAGCCATTTGCTTGTCAGCGCATAAGCGAACTGCCTGACTTCCTGTGAGTGTATTGGTTTCTGCAGATAGAGCAGTTTGTCTTCGGGCTGCACCCTTTTGCTGATTTCGGAGACATCGTAATCCGAATAGCCGGTCATAATCACAAACTCGATATCCGGGTCGAGGCGTCGAATCTGCTCTGCGGTGCATACACCGTCCAGTCCCGGCGGCATACGAACGTCAAGGAAAGCCGCCTGGAACGGCTCGCCCTTCTCGACCGCCAGCCGTACCTGCTCAACGGCCTCATCGCCCTGGCGAACCGCGACCACAACATATTTGGGCGGCTGGTCAACCCTCGTTTCTTTCATACCGAACAGTTGCGACTCAAGGGTCAGCAATTCGGCGATGTCATGTTTTTCGGGACATAAAATCAGCTCTAATTCATTCAAAATTTTCGGTTCGTCGTCTGCTATCAGGATTTTTCGCAAACAGGATTTTTGTTCATTCATCTGTATATCTCCGTTCTTTTATGGTTAACATTTCGCGTTCCTGTGAAACCGGCAGGAGGATATGGAAGCAGGCGCCCTTTCCCGGCCCGTCGCTGTGAGCCCATATTTTGCCCTTCATTGCCGATATGGTATTTGCGCACCAGTGAAGGCCGATTCCGGTAAGCCCGCGAGGCTTGGATGAGTTGCCTCCTTCGAAAATTGAGCTTAGTTTCTCCGTCTCGATGCCGGCGCCGTTGTCCTGTATTTCGAGGTGGAGCATTTCGATGGAGTCGCTCTCCTCAATGACCCCGCGGACACAGATTTTGGGATAGAGAGGTTTGGCCCGCTGGAGGGACTCTGCCGCATTTATCAGCAGATTCTCAACGACCTGCAGAAATACAACCCTGTGTACCCTGATTGGCCGAAGTTTCTCAAGCATGGAATCCACTACAATTTTGACTTTTTCCCGAAGCGCCGCGGGCATCAATTGAATTGACTCTTCAATAAGTTTCTTCGGTTCTGCGATCTCCAGCGGTCTCTCGGCGCCGCGGAAGGTTTTTTGGCCGTTGAGCATTTCCTCAATCTGATAGACCTGTCCGACCAGTTCGTGCAGATGATTCTGGTAAGCCGTCATTGACGTAAAAATATTTTCACCCGCCAAACACAGGAACCTGGCAAGGTCCTCTCGTCTCTGGTCGGGCAAATCCCGCTTTTGCAGTTCACGGTTAGCCTGCTGGAGATGTTCTACCGGAAGCGAAGAAATCTGCTGCTGCAGCCGTTCAATACCGGATACGAGCGGACTTAATGCGTTGCGGGCGTTATGCAGTATGCCGCTTGACATCTCGGCCATTCCGGAAATATAGGATTTTTCCACAAGTTTTTTCTTGGCCGCGTCGAGCAGTTCGAGCATATGGTCGAATTCCTCGGCCAATTTACCGATTTCGTCTCTGCGTTTTCGACGGCCCTGCCGGATTCTTTCGCCGCGACCGATAGCTACAATATCACGAATCAACTGTGTAATCGGCGAAATCACCGACATCTGCACTATGCCGGCAATTAAAATAATTGCGATAAAAGCCGCCCCCAGCCCGATATATCCCGCCAGATAAACCATTTTCCGGCCATACGCCAGCAGGTCCCTGCCGCTGTCGATGCGAAGCAGCAGCGCGGGCCGACCTTCGAAATCTTTCAGGACAAGATAAGTCTGGAGCAGATTACCGCCCAGTTCATAAAACAGGGCTTCATTTTCCGAAGGCAAATTTTTGATATCCAACTGCTTGTATAATGCATCGAGGCCGGCCTCATCGAGATTTGTACAAGTGAAATCGGCCATAAGCGACTTTGGCAGCAGTCCTGCCCGTTCTTTTGTCCAGAAGCTGCCGACGAGTAAAATCCCTCTTTGCTCGACTCCACCCTGGACGGCGATATACGGAATTGATGCGCAGAACAATGCTCCCAATGGAGTGCTGACTATTCCCTTTCTCTGGTAATTCGGCGCATTGGGACCGGCAATCGGTTTTTTCCCGCCGCGAAAAGTCCCAAGCAACTCATCACAGGAAACCGGCTGGTTCAGATTTGGACTTAGACTTCGGAAGCAATACTGCCCGCTTTCATCGAAAACGCAGATTAAATCGACCCCCCTTTCGGATGCGGCAGTTGCATCTTCCCGCAAAGAATCTGTCTTTGACAACAACCACTGTCGGGCCGAACCGTTTTCAATCAGTTCCTCAGCCACAGTCTGACACCGCTGTGTTTCTCCCAAAACCGCCCTGCGGCATTTGCGGGCCTGCTCCTGCGCCTGCTGGCGCTCCAATTGGGTCATCTGGGAATACACAATGTACCGATAGGTTGCGTACTCCAGCCCAAGGTAGCCGCAGAACCCCAAAAACAACAAAATAAAAATTCGTTCGCGCAGTGTCATAGCTTCTTTTGGGCAGGATACACCCTGTCCGCACTTTGTCTTTATATTGATTTCGACAAAAAGAGAATGCCTCTTAGGTATAAACCCCCTGTCCTGTAAAAACGCCTCTGCCTGCTTTTTATTCGGGATAAAAAAACAAAAAGGCGGAAAAGAGTCCGATAAAATCGGACACTTTACCCGCCCCTTTTCCTGAACGCTGTACGCTGAATCGTCATTGTTCCACGGGCCAGAAAACGGCATCCCCATCTGTATCCCACATCTTCACCCTGCCCTGATTGTCTTTGCCTGCCGTCCCGCCGTCGTCGTCAAAGTCCGTCCCGACACTGTACAGAACAAAATCATCGCCGACCCTCTTATAAATCAGCGGCTTATCATTGTACGGATCCATCGGCATAGTTCTCATAAAGCCACCGGAAATCACCTCGTCAAGATTTGCCGGATAACCGCCCTTTTCCTTCTGATACAACACTACGGCTATAGCCGTCAGCAAGGCCGACCTTTGCACTTTTAACTTCCATGCCATTTCGCCTATTTTGCCCTGTGCGGGTCCCAACATCTGGAGCATAATGCTTTCTTTGCCTATCTCATCCCATACTCTGCCTTTTCGAAGAAGTTTATACGGGGTCTCTTC
>JBGSSG010000205.1:0-2067 GCA_041737185.1 Anaerohalosphaeraceae bacterium | reverse complement strand
ATGATCTAAAATCGGTTCAAAGGATGTTTGATTAACCATATGTTCGATCCGTTTGCCAGCTTTTCTCCAAAGACAAATAGTCCCTTGGATCGGGCGGGCATAAGATATTTTAAAGTATTCTTCTGTATCCAGATGCCTATACTTGTCAAGATGTAATGTTTTCAAAATAGCTATCCTGTCTTTTTGAGTCCCCCATTTGCCTTCAAATAATTCGATTGGAGTATTAGGTGTTACAATTCCAACAACCGCGCCTTTTATATTTCGATACTCAGCACAAACATATCCCCCCTCTTTAGACAGCTTATGCAAAGTCCTTAAAGCACTCCTGGCCTTTTGCTCCTCATAATCAGAAGGATTTATACTTGTGCAATCATCGGTTTCTTTATTGTTCGTCCTGAAAGGATAATGAATAGCAATGAGATTATTCTCAATCAAATCGCTAAGTGTTTTTTCGCTTATATCGAGACCTTCGGAATGCCTAACAAAGTATGTTTCCATGCCATTTTCACCTTATTTCTCTTACTTTTACAATGATATTAACATCTTTTATGCACAGTAACATAAGAAATGTTACTATGCAATAATTACGTTAGCATTGACCACAAAGTAATCGGCAATTTGAAATTTGAAATCGTTAACGGTCCAGCCCGATATCGACGGCTACCGCCGAGTGCGTAATCGCCCCGATGGCGATGCGGTCCACGCCGCAACTGGCCACCGTCAGCACGTTGTTGAGCGTAATGCCGCCGCTGGCTTCCAGCAGGGGGCGCTTGCCGCCGGCCTCGTTGCGCATCTCGACGGCGTGCTTGAGCTGCCACTGCCCCATATTGTCCAGCAAGATCACGTCGATGCCCGGAATCGTCAGCACCCGGTCGAGCTGATCGTCCACATGATCGACCTCGACAACGACAAATTTAACGCCCTCATGCTGACGGGCCTTCTGCACCATCATATTGAGCCGCGATTCAAACCGCTCGCCCAGTTCGGCAATATGATTATCCTTAAACATCACCGCCTCGCCGAGGTTCATCCGGTGGTTGTACCCGCCGCCGCACCGCACCGCATACTTTTCCAGCTCGCGCCAGCCGGGGGTGGTCTTGCGAGTGTCATAAATCTTCGCCTTGGTTCCGCGGATCGCGCTGACATACTTCCACGTCATCGTGCTGACCCCGCAGAGCCGCTGCAAAAAATTCAACATCACGCGTTCGGCACTGAGCATCGCCCGCAGCGGGCCTTCAATCACGCCCAGCCGGTCGGCCACACTGGCCCGCTGGCCGTCCTCGACGAGGGGCTTGAGTTTGAGCCGTGGGTCATACCGTTTGAGAATCTCGGCGGCGACCTCCATCCCGCACACGACGATCTCTTCGCGCGACACCAGATAGCATTTGGCGCACTCATCGGCGCCGACCGTCAGCTCGCTGGTCGGGTCGCCCTTGCCGAAATCCTCATAGACCGCCAGTTCGACCAGCGGCAGCACTTGCTTCATATCCGGCTTTCTCAGCCGCCCCGCACAAACGGTTTCGGGCAGGTTCGATTTTTTTCGTGCCGCTTTCTTTGTGGTCTTTTTCATCGTTTGCCTTTTTGGGTTTTGCCGCCGCTGCGGTTGGCAGTCTTGGCGTCGGTTTTCGTTTTGGCCCCTTCGCTCTGGTCGAACAGGGGCATTGCTTTTAGTTCCATCAACTGGTCGCGCAACGTCGCGGCCTTCTCAAACTCCAACGCCTCCGCCGCCGCCAGCATCGCCCGTTCCAGTTCGGCGACCATCTCCGTCCGGTCAAACTCCGTCTCATCGAGATGAATAACCTCCTGGGCGTGCTTGCGGGCCTTTAGCTCATCCGACAGCCCGCGCTGAATCTCCTTGCGGATCGTCTGCGGCGTAATGCCGTGTTTGGCGTTATAGTCCTGTTGAATTGTACGCCGCCGATGGGTTTCGTCAATCGCTTTTTTCATCGAATTCGTAATCCGGTCGGCATACAGCAGCACCTTGGCGTTGACATTTCGAGCCGTGCGGCCAATGGTCTGGATCAGCGAGGTCTCACTCCGCAAAAAGCCCTCCTTGTCCGCATCGAG
>JBGSSG010000196.1:0-2986 GCA_041737185.1 Anaerohalosphaeraceae bacterium | reverse complement strand
CCCCAAGATGCTCAAAGGCATACCGCGCCACGGCCAAATGACCGTTGTGAATCGGATCAAAAGACCCGCCGAACAGGATGACATTTTGACTTGTACGCATCGTCATAAATTTGGAAACCTGTTAAATTGTTACATCAAAATGGAATTCGCAAATAAAATTTTTCAAAAAAATTAAAAAATATTCATTTTTTTTACACCTCGCATCTCACGGCTTGTTTGGGCCCATGACAACCCAAAACAATATCGCCCCTGTAGAATAACCGATACTGAAACAAAAAGTAAAGACTTAAATATTTTTAATCCTAAACGCCATTTCAAGCCATTTTAGAATTTCGACGTCCGTTCGATTCTATGGCGTTGTATTCTTTTCGACGCCGCCGGAGAACCGAAAACGGCCCGGCAACGCCGCCCCAAAACATCATAAGTCCCTTGTAAACTAAAATTTTATGCAAGATTGTTCTGGATTTTGTCGATAAATGTGTATAATAAGAGTCAGTTAAAAATGAATTTTTATTTTGGTCACTTTAGAGACAACGGATTGAAAGGAGGTGACAAAATTATGGCAAAGAAAGTTGCGAAAAAAGCAGTTAAGAAAGCAGTTAAGAAAGTAGCTAAGAAGGCTGCCAAGAAAGTGGTAAAGAAGGCCGCCAAGAAAGTCGCAAAAAAGAAAGTCGCAAAAAAGAAAAAATAAGTAAGTGAGTATTGAAAAGGGAAGGTTCCACTGCCACGGCGTAACCTTCCTTTTTTATTGCGCCGCGTCGGCCTCTTTTTCGGCCTGCCCCGGCGTTGCCGCCGTAAGCCGATCCCGGCGGGAGTTCTCCGAATCGCAATCCGTCGCCGCCTCAAGAGGAATACGCAGGGTAAAAACACTCCCGCGGCCCACCTCGCTGTGCAGCGTCAGGTCGCCGCCGGTCAATTCGGCCAGTTTTCGGGTAATCGTCAACCCCAACCCCGTGCCTCCAAACTGTCGCGTCGTGGAACCGTCAGCCTGAGTAAAGGCCTCAAAGATGGCATCCTGGCGGTCTTCGGGGATGCCGATGCCGGTGTCTTCAACGTCAAACCGCACCCATTGACGATCCTTGTCCTGCTCTGCCGAGACGTTGACATAAACATGGCCGACTTTGGTAAACTTAATGGCATTGTTGGACAGATTGATAATGCACTGGTTGATACGCACCGGGTCGATTTTGAGTTGACGGGGCAGATGTTCGCTGTAAAACACCGCAAATTCAATCCCCTTTTTCTGTGCCGCCAGCTTCAGCGAACCCTCTAACAACCGGAGCAATTTTTCGAGATCGCAGTTGACCGGCTCAATTTTCAGGTGCCCCGCCTCGATCTTTGAAAAATCAAGAATCTCATTGATCAGCGTCAGCAGCATTCGCCCATTATTCAAGATCATCTGGACATAATCGAGCTGCTCAGGCAATAAGGCTTCATCCGACAATATCTCCGAAAAACCGATAATCGAGTTCATTGGGGTGCGTATTTCATGGCTCATATTGGCCAAAAATTCGCTCTTGGCAATGTTGGCCGCCGCCGCTTGCCGGGCAAATTTTTCGGAGCATTCTTTTTCGGTAGCCAACTCGGAGGTTCGACTTAAAACAATCTGCTCGGTCCTTTCGTTCCGCTGAAAGAGACTGACCAGATATAGCAGCAGCAGCACCGTCAAGCCCAGGCCGAACACCAGCGAAACCCACGCAATCCACTGATAAAAGCCGCTGCGATAGTCTTTCAGGGGGCCGGCCTCCAACACCCACTCATTGCCTCCGACCGAAACGCTTCGGCTGAGGGTTAACGCTTTATCGTCCCAGCGCGCCGCTTTTGCATCGGAAAGATCAAAGACCACTCCCTCCGGCCCGATCGCCCGCAACGCAACATCGCCCCCCGTCTGCTGCAATTCCTTCTCGACATCAAAGATGCCGACCACAAAACCGATCATGTTATTCGTACGATTCTCCAGTGTCGCCGTCAGCGTACCGTTTGAATACACCGGGATCAGAAACACCACGGGCCGCCGTCCTTTCATCTTGAGAAAGCCCCGGTCAATCACCGAAATAACCTTATTTCCCCGAAGCGTTCGTTCAAGGGCATCGCCGAGGGTTTTATCTTGCGCCAAATCCAGGCCTATGGTAGGCTCATTGCCGTGGTATGGCTCCTGATAATACATCGGAAAGTAATGCGTTTGAGCCAGGGGCCAACCGCCGCTGTCGGGCGTCGCCGTCCGTCGAATCTGGAATTGCTCCATCCCGTCCCGGCGTGCCTGTTGGTCATACTGATTTTTTTGGGCGAGCGCCACCCTGGGAATCCACCCGATAACCACCGCCCCTTTTTCGCGTTCGAGAAGCGGCCTCGTAAACGCCCGAAATTCATCCCGTGTAACCTCCGCACTGCCTTCAAAAAACAGACGCAGCGTTTTGACGCTGTTTTCGTACCGGTCCAACAGTTCAACCGCACTTGAAATACGCCCCGTCGCGTCCCGCCCGAACTGATAGACCGCATTTTTTTGTGCCAGATAGCTGGTCAGCACAAACATAAAAGCACTGACCGTCAATCCGGTCAATGCCGTCAGGAAGAGACTTCCCTGCCGCCAGCGTTTGTCTCTCAGTCTCTTTGAGGAACTGATATCCATACAGAATGCTTTCGGACAGACTAATCTTTCCCAACACTGACATCCACATTGGCAAGAACGTCGGGGTCCAGTTTCAGTCCCAACCGGTCAACCATTTTCATATTCACCATCGTCTGGCCATGGGTGCCGGTTACAATCGGCAGGTCGGCGGGCGATTTTCCACTCAGGATGTCCACTGCCATCTGCCCGGCCAACTTACCCTGCTCAGAGCCGGACTCAAGCACCCCGCACAACGAGCCATCGTCCACGGCAAAGACCAGGAACCCGATAATCGGCACCTTGCTGTTTTGCACCGTCCATTCCATGACCTCTCTGGGAACCATACTAAGCTGCTCTCCCTCTTCAAGCTTTAGCGTA
>JBGSSG010000168.1:0-3144 GCA_041737185.1 Anaerohalosphaeraceae bacterium | reverse complement strand
TCGGCTCGGCGAACGGGCGGTTTTACTGGATTATAGTCTTTGTTTGTGCTATAAGAATCGGCGAAAAACCGAAAAAAGGAATCTGCAGGTCGATAATATGTTTGCGATAATCAGTGATATTCATTCGAATATTGAGGCGCTGACCACCGTTCTTGATGATATCAAGAAACGCGGCATCGAGACGATTTACTGTCTTGGCGATGTGGTGGGTTATGCTGCCAACCCGAAGGAGTGCCTGGACCTGGTAATTGAAAAAACAGGTTTTTGTCTTCAGGGCAACCACGATTACGCGGTACTTTATGAGCCGACCAATTTCAATATGGGCGCCGAGGCGGCGACGTACTGGACACGGAAGGTTCTTGAACAGGAAGCAGACAAGCAAAAAGCTGACAAGCGGTGGAAATACATCGGAACGCAGAAGATGCGATGGATTATACAGAAAAAGCTCGGCCAGACAGACGCCCATCTTGAATTTGTCCACGCGTCTCCTCGCCGGCCGATAAACGAGTATATCTTTCCGGATGATGTTTATACGACCACCGGTAAAATCCAGGCTCTGTTTGAACGGGTAAAGCATATATGTTTTATAGGCCATACGCATCTGCCGGGTGTGTTTCTGGCAGACCCGGACTTTTACTCACCGGACGAGCTTGGGGAAAAGTACCCCATCATTCCGGATGAGAAGGCGATAATCAATGTAGGCTCTGTGGGCCAGCCCAGAGACCGCGACCCGCGCGCCAGCTATGTTTATGTTGAGGAAAATAATGTTCATTTTGTACGGCTTGAGTATGACCACAAGACAACGGCCGAGAAGATATACGCGGTTGGCGAACTTGACCGTTTTGAGGGCGAGCGGCTGGCTGATGGCCGGTGAAGCGGCGGCCAAAAACTTCAGAAGCTAAAGTGAATCGAAAGGATTCTGCCGGAATGAAGCATCGATATCTGATGATAGTCCTGACAATTTGCATTTTTCTTGACGGGAACCTGTCTGTACAGAAGGCTTGTGCGGCTTCGGAGCAGCCGGGGCAGCAGGCCGAACAGTCTGTTGACGCGGCGCAAGGGGCGCCTTTGCAGAAGCTGGATGTCTCGGCGATAAACGCAAAGCCGCAGGTTGTCTCTCTGGGGGCGATTTATCCCTCGTGCAGGCGCACCGACGACCCGAAAGAGTACAAATTCCGGGCGGACTTTACCAGCAGGGGCGCTGCGGTCAGTTCTGTTACGCTCTCGGAGTTTGACGACCGCAATCCGGAAGGGGCAAAACCGCTTTGTCTGCTTTCGCCTGTTTTGCGGGACGGCAGGGAGTTTATGTCGCTGGCAGGGGCGGAGCTTTATATTGCTCCGCAGGACCAGTCCTTTCCCGAATCGGCGTTTCCGCTGGACAGGCTGGACTGGAAACTTCTGGAATCAGGGCAGCCTGACCGGGTTGTTTTCGAGGCGGCACTTGGCAGGGTCGAGGCCAAAGACGGCCAAAATGTGCTTAGCGCCCCTGTCTTGAAAATCACAAAGACCTACTCGGTTCAGCCGGGCAGTTATGACCTTGCCTGCGAGATTGTTTTTGAAAATCTCTCGGACATTCCCCTGAAACTCTCGATGAAGATTATCGGGCCGATGGGCATAGCGCGTGAGGACGACCGCCAGGACGTGCGCAAAGTCTGTGCGGCATTTTCGCTGCCGGACGGGAAGATTGAGATACGCTCACGGGACACAAAAGCGCTTCGCAAGGCGATGCAGAAGGAACCGTCCAAACCTCTTTCGCTGACTCACGAGGACCAGCAGGCGCAGTTCATCTGGGCAAGCCTGGCGAACAAGTACTTTGGCGCCATTCTGCGGCCGGTGCCGGCCGTGGGGCAGTCTGCGCCATGGGCGAAAATTGAAAAGCTTTGTTTTTTCCCCGGCGCCAATGACGACCCGGATGCGGACAGCGCATCGTTTGTCCTGCAGGCGGGGGATTTTAATCTGGGTCCTGTCGGCGTTTCGGAGAGCCGAAAGAGCATTTCTTTTCAGATGTATATTGGGCCTATTGACAAAAGCGTGTTCCGGGCCAATCCTGTTTACACCCAGCTTCGGTATGACCTGGCGATTCACTTTCCGGGCGGGTGCTGCTGTCCTGTGAGTATGATTGCTCCGCTTGCCTTTGGGATAATCTGGCTGATGAAGTGGATGTACACCCTGATGGGGCCGCTTGGCAACTACGGTATTGTGATTATGGTGCTGGTGTTTCTGGTGCGGCTGGTTCTTCACCCGGTTACCAAGCACAGCCAGATTTCGATGATGAAGATGCAGAAGCTCGGGCCGAAGATGCAGGAGCTGCAGCAGAAATACGCCAACAACAAGACCGAACTGAACAAGCAGGTGATGTCGCTTTATCGGGACGGCGGCGTGTCTCCGGTTTCGAGTATGCTGCCGATGTTTCTGCAGATGCCGATATGGATAGCGTTGTGGACGGCGGTTTATGTAAGCATCGACCTTCGCGGGCAGGGGTTTCTGCCGTTCTGGATTACGGACCTTTCGGCGCCGGATGCGCTGGTTCGTTTCAAGCCGGTTGTGCTGCCGCTGATTGGCAAGCTTAACTCGTTCAATTTGCTGCCGCTTCTTCTGGGTGTGGTAATGTATCTGCAACAGAAGATGACGCCGACGCCGCAGGCCCAGGCAAATCCGCAGGCTGCTCAGCAGCAGAAGATAATGATGATAATATTTCCGCTGATGTTTCCGCTGATGCTGTACAAGGCGCCGTCGGGAGTGAATCTTTATATTATGGCCAGTATGGGGGCTGGTCTGATAGAGCAAATGGTAATCCGCAGGCACATCCGCGAAAGGGAGCTTGCCGAGTCGGCTGGCGTTGTTCCCGTAACCGCGAAATTCGTGAAGGTCAGGCGGAAAAAGCCGAAACCATTCTTCCGCGACCATTAATCCTGCTGCAATGCTTGTTAAAAGTTATCAACAATGATAAATCCCAAGCACTAAATCCTAAATTCCAAACAAATCCAAAATTAAAAATAAAAATGACCAAAACGAAAGCAGCGGCAGATGACGGTCTTGTTTGGAACATTTGAATTTTGGTTATTTAAATTTGTTTAGGATTTAAGGTTTAGAATTTAGTGCTTATCGTTTTTGTTGGTGTGGCGATGAAATCGAGCGACTGGC
>JBGSSG010000160.1:0-1730 GCA_041737185.1 Anaerohalosphaeraceae bacterium | reverse complement strand
CGGCCAGCGCGGTTCTCGATTTCACGTTAGCCAACATTTTTTTTCAACAGGAAAAGCTTGATCAAGCCGCTGCGGCCTATCAGATTGCGGTTGAAAAACATCCCAAATTTCGTCGTGCATGGCGAAATCTGGGTCTGATTTATATCCGTCAGGGCGAATTTGAAAAGGCGACACCGGCGCTGACGCGCGTGGTGGAACTGGGGGGCGGCGACGCCATTACCTATGGCTTGCTCGGATATGCGTATTCTTCGGTCGAAAACAATCTTTCAGCCGAATCCGCTTACCGTATGGCCATTTTGCTCGATCCGGTAACGATGGACTGGAAAATGGGGCTGGCACGAAGTTTTTTCAAACAGGAGCGTTTTGGCGAAGCCGTTGCCCTCTGCGGACAACTCATTGATACTTATCCGAATAGGGCTGATCTTTGGCTGTTGCAGGCCAACGCTTATATTGGCCTCAATCAACCCCTCAAGGCCGCGGAAATCTTTGAATTTGTAAAAGATCTCGGCCAATCAACACCCGAGAGCCTTAATCTATTGGGCGATATCTATATCAACCAAGAACTGTATGAAATGGCGGCAAAGGCCTATATAGATGCAATGGAAAAAGACCCGAAGTACGATCCCAACCGTGCGGTTCGTTCGGCCAAAGTCCTCATTGCCCGCGGCGCCTTCAAGGAGACCCGGCAACTCATTGAGCATATCGAAAGTCGCTATGGCCAGCAGCTTGAAACCGAAACTCGCAAAGACCTGTTAAAGCTGCGGGCACGGCTTGCGGTAACAGACGGCGCCGGCGATGACGAAGAAGTACGGGTACTTGAGGAAATTGTCGCGTTGGATCCTCTCGATGGCGAAGCGCTGATTCTGCTCGGTCAGCACAGCAGTCGCACGGGGAATCCTGAAAAGGCCATCTTCTATTTTGAGCGGGCCGCCGGGATTGAAAAATTTGAAGCCGACGCCAACGTGCGTCATGCCCAACTGCTGGTTCAGCAGGGCAAATATGACCAGGCTCTGCCGCTGCTGCGTCGCGCTCAGCAGATCAAACCCCGCGACAACATCCGGGACTATCTTGAGCAGGTCGAACGTGTCGCTAAGGCTCATTAAGGAAATGCCTGAAGACTATGAAGAATCCGGGATATCCAAAGACTCTTGTTCTGCTGATCCTTTCCGCGTCGGCATTTTGCCAAGAGGGTATAACCCCATCAGGAACAAACACCGCTGTCGAAACCCGGCATATATTGAGTCTGTCGGCCCCGGAGATGATGTATGCCGGCGGACAAGAGGTCTCTGATAATTTAATTGAGGCCTACAAATGGGTACTCCTGGCCGGGAGGAATGGAAAAGAGAATCCCGACAACAAGGCTTGGCTAAAGGCAAACATGACCGCCGAACAAATGACGGAAGCCCAAAAGCAGGCGGACGCCTTTTCTATACAATTTTCAAATTCGATGAAACCTTACGTCACCCCGGTAGGGATGGCTAAATATATTTCAGGAACGGATGGGTTTATCGCATTGTTCCCATCGTCTCCCAAGCGAACAACCGTTCAGGATAATGAGCAACTATTGGCTGTTCATTATCAATCGCTGTCCGGCGACGGGTTTATTCAACACAATGCCTCCTTTCAACGCTTAAAAAAACAAACGTTTTCTGATCAAGCAGCTCAAACCGTATTCCTCAAAGATTACCTTGTCGGACGGAAAATAGTTGCGTGGAATAATAAAATCCAAA
>JBGSSG010000137.1:0-2063 GCA_041737185.1 Anaerohalosphaeraceae bacterium | reverse complement strand
GGATTGATACGCTGCTGGAAATGGTGGGACTTGCGGGGATGGGCAGCAGAGCCGTCGGCACATTTTCAAAGGGTATGGCAAGACGAATAGGACTTGCGCAGGCGTTAATCAATGACCCCGATTTGCTCATTCTCGATGAGCCGACATCGGGGATGGACCCGATGGGCACAAGGCAGATAAAGGATTTGCTGGCAGCACTTGCCGCACGAGGCAAGACGATTCTTCTAAGCAGCCATCTGCTGGCTGATGTCGAGGATATCTGCGACAGGATAGGCATTTTGTACGGGGGCAGAATGCAGGTGGAAGGGTCTGTAAAGGATTTGCTGGAAAAACATCAGAAGACCCAGATACAGACAGGTGAATTGTCTGCATCGGCGGCAGAGAAGATACGTCAGGTTCTGTCGGACGAGGGGTGTCCCTGTGAAATAAGCCGGCCGATGGATAAGCTGGAGACGTTTTTCATTCGGACGGTTACGGCTGCCCGACAGTCAAACCAGCAGACCAGCGGAGCCGGAATCGGTTCTGGGATAAGCGGATTTCTGGCGGAAAAGAAACCGATTGGGCCGGATGCGGTTCTTGAGCGGCTTGTGAGCGCCCAGCCGGACAAGTCGGAAACCGGGAGAGAATCGCCGGATTTCAAAACCGCCGCGGCGAGCAAACCCGTGGAGGACAAAAACATCCTGGAACAGTTGAGCGGCGGGGCGGTTCAGAGGGATTTGGCAAATACGGAATCGCCCGCGCAAGCCGGGGAAGAAAAAACAGCTCCGCAGATAGACAGCGAATTGCTGGAGAAACTGCGAACGGGAAAGAAGAAGTCCAACGGCCAGACCGAGCCGGCCCAGCGGGATTTGAAGGGTTCGGGAAATGAGTAAGATATGGGCGGTGGCCAAGGTAACGCTTTTATCCGCGCTGCGGATGAAGGTGGCCGCGGCGGTGATTTTGCTGCTGGCGATACTGTTGCCGGTGATGAGCGTGATAATGGGCGGCGACGGCACGCTCTTAGGCAAGCTTCAGACGCTGGCAAGTTACGGACTGAGTCTTATCGGCATACTTTTGTGTATCCTGACGATAGCGGTCTCAACCTATACGCTTAGTCAGGACCTGAAACGCAAACATATATTTCTTGTGGCCAGCAAGCCAGTTCACCGGTGGCAGATTATCTGCGGCAAGCTGGCCGGGGTGGTTTTACTCGATACCCTTCTTCTGGCGGCGTTCGGCGGGATATTGTTCGGCCTTGTACATCTTGTGGCCCGGCGGGCCGATGTTCCCAGTACGGAACGGAAACAGGTAACAGATGAGTTTTTTACCGCCCGCCGCGCGATTGCGGCCACGGTGGACGATGCGAAAATAGCCGACTCCGCCGGGCAGCGGTATCAGAAATTGAAGGAGCAGGGTCAGCTTCCCGAGGGGATGAGCCAGGCAAGGATACTGGCCGAGCTGGTTGGACAGGAACGGATGCGCGAACAAAGCATCGAGCCAGGCGGCCAGAAGGTCTGGGAGTTTTACAATATAAATATAAAGGCTGCCGACCCCAACGCGAGAGTTTTCGTGCGGTTCAAGTATGAGACCTCGATACAGCCGCCTGATGAGAAGGTTTACGGGCTGTGGAGCGTGGGCGATTTAAGACAACTGCGGGAAGGTCTTGGCCGGATAAAGACGCCGATTTATAATATTCAGCAGCCCGATACTATCAGGACGTTTCACGAGATATCGTTTCCTGCCGGCGCGGTGGCGGAGGATGGTTATCTGGGCGTGGGTTTTTTTAACAGTCCGGCGCTGAACCAGACGACGGTGATGCCGCTTGAAGTCGAGGTATTGTACCGGTTCGGCGGCTTTGGGGGCAATTACTGGCGGGCGGTGCTGCTGATTTTCATACGACTTGTTTTTCTTGCCTGCCTGGGCGTTGCGCTGACGACGTGGATGTCGTTTCCGGTGGCGATGCTCGCGTGCGTCTCGGTGCTTATGGCAGGGACGGTGAACGGGTTTATCGTTGAATCGATAGAGGGCCTTGGCCAGGGTATGGGTCTGCTTTATTCATTTACGGTCAGTCCGGCCCTTGCGAT
>JBGSSG010000104.1:0-4552 GCA_041737185.1 Anaerohalosphaeraceae bacterium | reverse complement strand
ACGCAAAATCAGGCCGACGCCGCGCAAGTCGTTATGGCCGCCATCAGGCAGACGAACCTCCCCGACCAGCAGATTGTGCTGGTCTTCGCAAAACTCCTGACCGTCCTCAACTACGCCGACCAGGTAATGGACACCGAAGACGTTACCGGGCCTCAGGTACGCGCCGCCATTGCCAGAACTTCCGAACGCATCGACGCGGAATTCGTAAAATTCCCGGCGGAACAATTCATCGAAAAAACCGCGGCTCCAGAACCAAACCAGCCGGCCGGGCAGTTCGAAAAATTCAAAAACCATACCCCCGGACGATACTCTGCCGATAACCCGTTCGGTTTCGGATACAAACTGCCACGCAGAATCCAACTGGAATACTTTGTCCTGAAAAACGACGATGTCGCCAAACTCATCGACAAACCAACCTCCGAAGAAATGGAAAGCTACTACTCTAGAAACATTTCTCAGTTCCGCAACTCCGTCCCGGTTGACCCGAACAAGCCCGACGGGGTCAAGAACACCGTCACCCAGCCTTATGCCGCCGTCGCCGACCAGATTTACTCAACCCTCGAACAGGAAAAAACCGGCAAACTCCTTCAGCTCATTTACAAGGACGCAAGGGATTTGCTCGAAGTAGAATTTGAAAAATTCAACATCGAAAACGCCTCAAAAGAACAAATCCAGAAGGCCGCCCCGGATTATCCCGCCGTCGCGGCAAAAATCCGTGAAAAACACAAAATCCCGGTCTATACCGGCAAAACCGGCCTGCTCGACGCCCGCACTTTCAGCTTCGACACCTGTCTCGGCAGCCTCCGCCTCACAACGCCAACCGCCAAAGTACCCCTGGCGGAGCTTCTCTTTGCCGTCGATAAAACGGCTGAAAAATCTCACCGATTCCTCGGCGCCAATGTCCCAAGACTATGGGAAAACATCGGGCCTCTGACAGGGGGATTCTCCTCCGGCCAGGATAACCAGTATCACCGCGTTATGGCCGTCCTTCGCGTCATAGACACCGCCGGACAGCAGACCCCGGACAGCATCGACACCTCATACGGCACCGAAGGGCTTAATCTGACCGATGACCAGCCCGGCAAGTACGAATTCTCCGTAAAAGAACAGGTCATCCGGGACTTACAAACCCAGCGGGCCTTTGCCATTGCGAATTCGCGCGCCGATGAGCTGGCCAACTGGATTAAAGACCAGGACTGGGAATCAGCCGTCAAACGGTACAACAACGCCTACTGTCCCGCGCCTGCCGAGCCGAACAGCCCGGAAAATCCGCTCAAACTCAAAATCGAATCGCTCAAAGACCAGAGCGTTGCCTCTCAAATCGAAATCGATAATGCCTTTCGCGTCATCGACCTCAATCCCGCTTCCGCCGGCTTTATCCAGCAGCGGCTGGTAACCAACATCCTCAACCGCCGGCTTTACGAAATGCTCGGCGAGAACAAAGCAATCGGCCCCGTCGCCGCGGCCCTGCCGTTTGAACCGGCCCTGGCCGTCTATGTCGTCAAAAGCATCAAACGAAAACCTCCAACCACAAAAGACTTGCTCGACAACAAGGCATTTGCCGCGTACCGCCTAAACATCATCGACTCTGTCGGACTTGGACTGATTCACTTCAACCCCAAAAATATTATTAAACGAACAAACTTCGTACTCATCAAAGAGGCGGCACTGCCCGCGTCCAGACAGGAAGAAATGCCTCCTATCGGAGACTGAAACAATATGGACCTGCAAAAAAAGGCCGACCATTTACTCTGGCTTTGCACCGTGGCCCTGGCCGCCTGGGCCGTACCGGGCGCGGGACACTTCCTTATCCTGGAGCGAAAACGCGCCGTCGTTATCTTCCTGACTATCACGCTGACATTCGCCGCGGGTCTGTGGGTCGGCTCAATCGGCGTCATCGACTCCGTCAGCGGCTGGGCCTGGTACCTGGCGCAAATGATGGCTTCGCCCGCCGTTGGCATCCTCGCTCATATCACGCAGTCGCAGAAATTCATCAGCCTCGGACGACCCGCCGACATCGGTCAAATCTACACTTCCGTCGCCGGCCTGATGAACCTGCTGTGCATCATCAACGCCGTGTACCTCGCTTACACCGGAAGAGGAGAACAGATAGGACAAGAAAATGCCTGACGCAATCGCCATTCTCGCCTCTTTCACTCAACCGCTCGAAATAGGCACTAACCCCGCCTCGACGCTTTGGATGTTCCCGCTGCTTGCCTCTATCGCCGTCATTTACAAGGCCACAAAGCTCCGCGCAATGCTGTGGAAAATTTTCATCCGCGAATCGATTTTGCTTTTTGCCGTACTTAGCGGCTTTATGATACTGGCCGCCGTCGTCCTTAACCTTCTGGTCTGGATGATTACTTCTTAATGCTGCAGCGCCGCTTGACGCCGGAAAATACGGCTTAAAATTCTAATCGCTAAATCCTAAACCCTAAACAATATCAAATGTTCAAAATACTAATTTTCAAAACAAAAACCGCACATTAGTAGCTTTGAGTTGTTTGGATTTTTGGTCATTTGGATTTAGAGTTTGTTTAGAATTTAGGATTTAGAGCTTAGGATTTTTAACATAATACTGTTCTCAAAATTACTTGCGCTGCAGTATTATATCGCCGCCCCCTGATAACCGCCCTGCTCCTCCTGGGTAAGCAATCCAAGCTCCACAAGCGCATTGTACGCCGCCTTCTGCTCGGCATCCTTCTTCGTTACCCCCCAGGCGCTTAAGTACCGGCGGTGTTTTATCGCCACGCCAACCTCGAAACACTTGTTGTGGTCGGGACCCTTCTCATCCAGAAGCTCATACGACGGCGTCGTTCCCAACTGTCTCTGACAATGCTGCTGCAGAAGAGATTTATAATTTTCCTGGTGGCCGCAAGCCTCGGCCTGTTCTATCGCACTGGCAAAATGCTCAAGGATAAACCGCCGCGCCGCCTCCAGCCCCCCGTCAATATATACCGCGGCTATCAGCGCCTCCACCAATCCCGCCGCTATCGAACCTTCCATCCCGCGCGTCTGCTCGGTACCCTTGCCCACCTGGATATACTCCGATATACCGAGCCTGGCCGCCACCTGGCTGCACGTCTTCCGCGAGACAATCATACTTTTGAGCTTTGTCAAATCACCTTCAAAATATTCCGTAAATCGCTCATACAGCGACTGGCATATCACCAGTGAAAGCACCGAATCGCCGAAAAACTCCAGCCGCTCGTTGCTGGTCAGCCGGTCGTCTGTCTGTGAAGAATGGCGAAGCGCTTCCTCAAGAAGTTCCGGACGTGAAAAATGATAGGAAATCAACCCCTCTACCCGCTCTATTATCTGCCGGTCCATATCCAAACCCTCTCGACTGCCAAAACCGGCAAGCAGATTGCGAACACCGCCCCCACAGGCGAGGTTCGAAACATGCTTGCTCTTTTGCCTCAACAAAAACGCATTATACACAGGCCTGGAAAATCGTCAACAAAAACCCCCTCTTGCCGCGTTACTTAGGCGAAGACGCCATTTGCAGCCCGGCCAGAGCCAGAAACAAATCCTGAACAAACGAAAATACACCGTCAAGGCCCGTCAGGCGAAACACATTATACGTCTGGGGGCGGACAGAACTGAGCACCAGCCGCCGGCCATTATCCGCCAGGGCTTTGCGCAATTTCAGCAGCTTTGAAAGACTTGACGACGTTACTATATCCACTTCCGAAAAATCGATTACAACATCCTTGTCCGTCTGACCCGCAATTATCCCAAGTACCGTCGCAAGTTCTTCGCCCATATCCGGCTCCTTGGCCAGATTCAAAAGCAGCACATTCTCGGACCAGTTCTGAATACCCATCGGTTTGGACTCCCTGTAAGCTGTACCATCGTTTGTTTTACGTCCTCTTTTATCGTCACTTGCCAAACCGCGATTAACCAGAAATCCGCCATTTTTATTGCCCGTTTTGCGAAATCTAATCGCCCCTGCCCCGCCCTTTTCTCCGCCTCAATGCCTGTTTTATCGGCCCTATTAAACAATGCCCTCTGACCCGACAGCTTTTCTTTCTTGTCTTTGGCCTGAAAATCGTGTATAATACCCACGAATCGGGGGCTTTTGATTCGGAGTAGGATTTTACCCCCTAAGATATGCTCTGTCAGTTGATTGCGTAATTAAGGATGGTGTGGTGCAATGAAAAACAAAAAAATGGTTCTGATATTCTGCCTGTCGGTCTTTGCGGCTTTGTCGGCCTTCGAACCCGTTTTTTCCGAAACAGGCAATACCGATTCGGTCAACTGGAACGGCCCGCTCGGCACGCGGATAAAAAAAGTCACTTACCATAAGCAGCAGACTGGGCCCGAACAGTTAAAGGCGGCAGCGGCGGCATTGCCGGCGGTTTTCACAAATGTCATTGATTCGCCTCCTATCGCCGGGTTTGTCCCCTGGGTTGTGCTTGTCTTTACCGACGAACGCCTCGACGAAGAAAGCTGGCAGGCCGTCGTCGAACCCTCGCTGGCCGGCAATCTGACCGCAACGCCCGTCCGCGACAAATACGCACTGGGCATCTTCGACTCCGGCGCAAGCGCT
>JBGSSG010000079.1:0-2310 GCA_041737185.1 Anaerohalosphaeraceae bacterium | reverse complement strand
TGGGGCCCGCTTCGATCAGCTTGCCCTCGAAGAAAAAGGCGGTCTGGTCGCTGACGCGGGCGGCCTGCTGCATGTTGTGAGTGACTATCACAATCGTATAAATCCCCTTCAATTGTGCGATGAGGTCTTCGATACGAGCGGTGGCAATCGGATCCAGCGCCGAGCAGGGTTCATCCATGAGTAAGATGTTGGGTTTCGTCGCCAAAGTTCGGGCGATGCACAGTCGCTGCTGCTGGCCGCCGGACAATGCCAGGGCGGATTTGTGCAGGTCATCTTTAACTTCATCCCACATCGCAGCGTCGCGCAGACATTTTTCGACGATATCGGAAAGACGGTTTTTATTGCGGATGCCCTGTAACCGCGGGCCATAACCGATATTTTCGAAAATACTCTTGGCAAAGGGGTTGGGTTTCTGGAAAACCATCCCGACCTGCTGGCGAAGGTTGATTAAGTTGGTGCGTTTGTCATAGACGTTGCAGCCGTTAACGGCAAGGACTCCTTCAGTGCGGATGTTGGGTATCAGGTCGTTCATTCGATTGATGCTGCGCAGAAAGGTGCTTTTGCCGCAACCGCTGGGGCCGATGATGGCGGTGACTGAACCGGTGCGGATATCCATTGAGACTTTATTGACGCCGCACTTGGAGCCGTAAAAGAAACTGAACCGCCCCGCCGAAATCACCGCCGGCAGGCCGGAATCGATATATACGGCAGAGCCGGCTGCAATTTTCGGACGAGCGGCATTGCCGGCGTTTGTTCTTTTCAACAGAACCGGGTCGTGCTGTTCCATCGAAGACCTTTCTTTTTGCTCAACAGCTTCTATTATAGCCATCGTTTTATTGTTAACTGCCTCGTAATTTGCTACTGAGTCGGGAACGAATCACAATGGCCGTAATATTTAGGATCAATACCAGCAGAATCAGCGTCATGACCATCCCGAACTGCTGATGCGGAACCAGCATTGAGACGCGATCCCCTACCGCGATGTCATAACTGCCATAGGATAAGGCCCGTGTCGGCTGTAAAAGCCAGCCGAAAAGGCTGCCGGGGTTTTTGAACCATTGTTCAGAACCGCCAAAGCCGGGAATCGGCCCCATCGCGACGACACCGGTGAACAAAATCGGGGCCGTTTCACCCGCGGCACGGCTGAGACTCAGGATGATGCCGGTCAGCACCCCCGGTCCCGCTGCCGGAAGAACAACCTTAATCAACGTGCGAAATTTACCCGCTCCAAGGGCCAGCGACGCTTCTCGATACGTTTGCGGTACGGCTCGAATGGCTTCTTCGCTGGCGCGGATAATCACCGGCAAGACCAGAATGGACAGCGTCAGGGACGCCGCCAAAATACAGGGTTTGCCGATAGCGGAAATGCTAACAACAAAAAACGCCAGTCCAAACAGGCCATAGACAATGCTCGGAACGCCCGCCAGCGTATTGATACAGGTACGAATAATTTTAATCCAGATATTATCCGATGCGTACTCCACCAGATACGCTGCGGATATAACGCCCAGGGGAACGGCAAAAACCATTGATATAAGGGTCAGCAGCAGAGTCCCCAGAATTTCAGGACCGACGCCGCCGAAGTAGTGGCTGTTGACCCAGTCGTCGATGAAATACTGCCAGTAAAACCGGAATCGCGGCAGCAGCAGGGCATCGAAATTCTGTTTGACTATGTCAAACAGCGGTTCGAGCCGGGTACCGGCAAATTGTGTCTTTCGTTCGATGATTTTTTTGACCAGCGGTCTGCCCGGCGCATCCGAAACCCATTGTTCGTCCCACAACAATGCATTTAACGCTTTCTGCGCCAAGTCCATTCGAGCGGCCCCGTATTGATTCATCGGCAGCGGCGGTTTTTCTTCGCCCGGAAGCGGCCCGAACAGTTGACGAATCGCCGTCGTAACGTCCTGCAGGTCGGCCAGGTATTCCGAGCGTTTTGTCAAGTCAATTGTCCGGGCTGTTTTACGATACTGTTCGGCAATGGCAAAGAATTTCTGAACCGGAGTGTCTTTGAAAATCGGATTGTCTTTTTGTTCCAGTACCTTATCGAGATTGGTCAAAACAACCTCTTTGTTATCGCTTTCAAGAGCGTCAATGATTATATCACGAAGTTTTTTGGCCTGTTTGCGATAAATCGTGTATTGTTCTTTAGGGGTATTATGATAATTCAGGTATTCGCCGTATTTCTGATAAATATCTTTGACCTCTTTAACCAGCGGCTCTGTATTGATACCGCGGCTGAATTCGGCCAGGATGTCATAGGCCGGCTTTCGGGCGGCGGCGACCCGCTCCAGTTCCTGTTTCAATACCTGT
>JBGSSG010000072.1:0-2619 GCA_041737185.1 Anaerohalosphaeraceae bacterium | reverse complement strand
GGCGTTCATCCGTTTGAGCAGATTCAGTGGGAAAGGCGCCAGGCGCGGATTGCAGACGAGAATGGCAAAACCATTTTCGAGCAAAACGATGTCGAGGTGCCGGTCTTCTGGAGTCAACTGGCCACAAAAGTGGTCGTGAGCAAATACTTTTACGGCGATGTTCATTCCAGCCAAAGAGAAAACTCCGTCAAGCAACTCGTGCACCGCGTCTGTCGAACGATTGCCGACCGCGGCAAACGCGACGGCTATTTCGACACTGACGCAGACGCTGAAAACTTCTACAACGAACTGACCTGGCTGTGCGTCAACCAGTGCGGGTCATTTAACTCGCCGGTCTGGTTCAACGTCGGCCTCTGTGATATCTATGGCGTAAAGGGCAGCGCGCACAACTTCCACTGGGATACTGTCCAGAAAAAAGCCGTTCCCTGCAAAGGCAGCTACGAATACCCGCAGGCCTCGGCCTGCTTCATTCTGTCCGTCGATGACACGATGGACGATATTATGCGGCTGGCACGCAGCGAGGCAATGCTCTTTAAGCACGGCTCAGGCACAGGCACGGACCTTTCCACGCTCCGCTCCAGCAGAGAAAAACTTTCCGGAGGCGGAAAGCCATCGGGGCCTTTGAGCTTTATGCGGGTTTTCGACCAGATAGCCGCGGTCGTAAAGTCCGGCGGAAAGACACGTCGCGCCGCTAAAATGCAGTCGCTCCGTATCGACCACCCGGACATCCGCGAGTTTATCACCTGCAAGACCGACGAAGAGAAAAAGGCCTGGGCCCTGATTGAACAGGGCTACAGCCCCGAAGAAGCCTATAACTCCGTTATGTTTCAGAACAGCAACTTGTCGGTGCGTGTAACCGACGAATTTATGGGCGCCGTCGAAAAAGACGCCCGCTGGACCACAAGAACCGTTACCGGAGGCGGGCAGCCCATCGAACATTCCGCACGCGAACTGATGGAACTTGTCGCAGAGGGCACGCGAACCTGCGGAGACCCCGGCATTCAGTACCACTCCACCATTAACAAATGGAACACCTGCCCGAATTCCGGCAATATCAATGCCTCCAATCCCTGCAGCGAGTATATGTTTCTCGACGACTCCGCGTGCAACCTTGCATCGCTGAACCTGATGAAATTCCGCCGGGACGACGGGACTTTTGACGTCGAAAATTTCAAGCGTGCAGTCCGTATCTTCATCATTGCCCAGGAAATCCTCGTGGACAACGGCAGCTATCCCGAAGCCTCCATCACCGAAAACAGCCACCGTTTCCGCCCGCTGGGCTTAGGCTATGCCAACTTGGGCAGCCTGATGATGAGCGTTGCCCTGCCGTACGACTCCGACCAGGCAAGAACACAGTCGGCGGCCATAACCGCCCTGATGACAGGGGCCGCATACTCGGTCAGCGCCGAAATCGCCGCGGTAAAGGGGCCCTTCGATGAATTCGCGAAGAACCGGCAGTCCATGCTCAACGTCATCGCGATGCACCGTGAACACGCGTACAATATCCCAGAAGTCCACTGCCCGGATTATCTGCTCAGCGCCGCAAAGAACGCCTGGGACCAGGCATTCGACCTCGGCGCTTTGTCTGGTTTTCGAAACGCACAGGCCACCGTCCTTGCGCCCACCGGCACTATCGGTTTTATGATGGACTGCGACACAACCGGCGTCGAGCCGGACATCGCCCTTGTAAAGTACAAAATTCTGGCCGGCGGCGGAATGCTCAAACTTGTCAACCGAACCGTCCCGATGGCTCTCGAACGCCTCGGCTGCGGCCCCGAAGACATCAAAAGCATCTGTGAAACAATCGACCGCGACGACACGATTGAAACCGCCGTCAAACTTCGCACCGAACATCTGCCCGTATTCGACTGTGCGTTCACGCCCAAAAACGGAAAGCGGCACATTCACTATTCCGCTCACCTGAAAATGATGGCCGCTGTCGGGCCGTTCCTTTCCGGGGCGATTTCAAAGACTATCAATATGCCGCGTGAGACCACCACCGAGCAGATTATGGCCGCGTATATGGAAGGCTGGAAGCTGGGTCTTAAGGCGGTGGCAATATACCGCGACGGGTCAAAGCGCCTTCAGCCGGTCAACCTCGAAAAGGAAAAACAGCAGGATAAAAAAACCGCGACCGCCGCACAGACAGCCGCACCAAGGCCGTTCCGCAGACGTCTGCCGGAAACCCGCCACAGCATAACACACAAATTTTCCGTCACCGGACACGAGGGCTATCTTACCGTCGGCTTATACGAGGACGGACAGCCCGGCGAGCTGTTTATCACTATGGCAAAGGAAGGCTCTACCGTCGGCGGCCTGATGGACGTCGTAGGCACCTGCGTTTCTATGGCGCTTCAGTACGGCGTACCGCTGATTACCCTTGTTGACAAATTCCGCCACGCGCGTTTCGAACCGTCTGGAATGACATCCAACAAAGATATCCCCTTCGCAAAGAGCCTGATTGACTACATCTTCTGCTGGATGGGCTGCCAGTTCATCCCCGGCTATGCCGAGAAGAACACTCCCGCGCGCACCGCTACTCCTGCTGAATCAAAAACCACCACCACCGCTAAGGAATTGGTCGAAAAAACGCAGGACCTGGCTAAAAAGATTGACCAG
>JBGSSG010000004.1:0-7066 GCA_041737185.1 Anaerohalosphaeraceae bacterium | reverse complement strand
GAGTTTGGTATCCGCGTCAACACTGTGATGCCCGGACTGATAGAGACGCGGTTTCACCGGCAGTACTCCACGCCGGAAAGGGTCGCACAAGTCGCACAGGAAACCCCGCTTGGCAGGAACGGTACCGCAGAGGACGTGGCAAAAGCAATCGTGTTTCTGGCAAGTGCCGAGGCTGCGGGGTTTATCACAGGCCAGTACATCGCCGTCAACGGCGGGTTGTATATGCGGCCATAAAGGAAAAATTCAAACACAGGGCCAAATCTGCCGTAAATACAAGATATGCAGAGGAATTTATAATGAAAACAATGAACCGGATTGTGATGACGCTTGCGGGCCTGCTGCTTTTGGCCGCTGGCGGGCTGAAAATGTACCAAATGCTCGCCGAGCCTGTAATGAGCAAGGGCTTTTGGGAGTCCTGGCAGTTTAACATACTCCAGATACCGCTGGAGCTTGCCCTGGGAATATGGCTTGCAGGGGGAGTATTTCGGAAAATGGCCTGGCTGGCAGGGACGCTTTCGTTCGGTGGGTTCTGCTGCTATACGCTTTATCTTGCGCTTGGCGGAGCCGCGTCGTGCGGCTGTTTCGGACAGGTGAACGTCAATCCGTGGATTACGTTCCTTGCCATAGACCTGCCGATATTTCTCGGTCTTTGTGTGTTTTGGCCCCGCGGCGAAAAGATATTCTGGCCCGACTGGCCAAAGCCGCTGCACTTTTTCACGGTGGCCGGTCTTGCGGTAGGCGTTTTGGCATTTGCAGCGCCGGCTATGGTGATATTCCGCCCTGCGGACGCAACGGAGAGGTATGAGAAGGTTGACCCGACAAAATGGGTACATCCGCAGCAGCCTGGGAACGGGACTCCGCAGACAAACGGCGTTGATAACGGCGATGTTGAGCCGAATGCGGTTTCAGTCCAGCCGGCGCAAGGCCAGTCCTGGCCGATGCTTGAGCATATTGATATCGCCGAGGAGCTAAGCGAAGGGCTTGTCCTTGTGCTGATGTATCATCACGATTGTCCGACCTGCCGAAAAGCGATGCCGGAGTACGAAACCTACAACCGTACGATGTCCGGCGCGGGCCGGCGGGAGTTGAAAATCGCGTTTGTGGCGATACCACCTTACGGCACAGCCGACCAAAGCCCGCTGCCTGCCGACACGAGTTGTCTTAGCGGAAAACTCGACGAAAGCAAGAAATGGTATATGACAAGCCCGGTGGTGGTTGTGCTGCTTGACGGCGCAGCAGTCAAAGTATGGGAAGGCGCTGCTCCAACGCCTGATGAGGCGATTGAGGCCGTCTTCTCTGGGAATTGACGATTTACGATTGAAGGAAGTTCGTAGTTCGTAGTTCGTAGTTCGTAGTTCGTAGTTCGTAGTTCGTAGTTCGTAGTTCGTAGTTCGGAGTTCGTAGTTCGGAGAAAAAGCTTCCGGCAACCAGCGGACAGGAAAAACCGTCATTCCGAGCGCAGCGAGGAATCTGATAACTTCAGCAAAATTCCTCGTTATCGTTTTTAAGGAAGGAACGGCTGAATAAACAGACCCCTCACGTTCGTTCGGGGTGATAAGATGTGCGTTCATTCGGAGTGAGGGTTTTTGTAAAACCCTTTGACGAACTGAAGCTGTATTCCTGCCGACCGTCGGCTAATATCACCTTTTCGCCTGCGATGTTTAACGTAAGTTCCTTTTGGTCTTCCCTTGAGCAGATGATATTGGCAAGTGTAATGGCTTTTTCGACGCCGTCGCCGGTGCCGTAGTTGGCCAACTCGTCGGGCTGGGCAAGACGTTTGCCGTCATAAATAGACTCGTTTGGCATATCCAGCAGCCACTTATAGACCTGTTCGACAGTCTTTTCTTTGCATATCCCGACGCTCACCGGGCAGCGCTGCATCGCGGCTTTTAAGAACGGCTGCCAGTCGCAAGAGTCCATATCGCGATAAGCGTAAAAGGCAAGGTCGGCGGTAAGATTCTTCTCCCGCATTTGCGACAGGTAGTCGGCAATCTGTTCCCTGCTCCAGTCGGTTTTGATGCAGAGAGGTTCGGACATTTGGAAATTTTTGTCCGCTGCCGGCAGTTTGGGGATGATTTTGAGAAAATCCAGCAGGTCTTCGATAAGTTTCTCGGCCTCGGGGGCAAACGGCGACAAAAACCTGGCCAGTCTGCCCCGGTCGGCAGACCTGAAGACGTCGATATTCTCATATTCCATATACGCCCGCAGTTGTTCGCAGCAGATGCGATGCTCGTGCGGATACGGCAGATAATCCTCGCCTGCGACCTCATCGAGCAGTTTTTCAAACGTCTCGTCGCCGATGCGAAACCTGCTGCCGTGCTCATATCCGAACAGCACCTCGGCTTTGATGAACATATGTTTGCCGCGAAGAATCCGGCAGAACTGGAAATACTTATGGTACTGGTGATTTGCCCGCAGGAAATTGGCGAAGTTCAGGGCGTTAAGATTCGCGGTCAGAAATTCGCCGAGCTTAGTTTGCAGTCTTGCGTATTGGGATGGGTCGATTGTAGCCCGGTCGTAAAGACAGTGAACCCAGCCGGTGGTATGCCCGACGACGGTTACCTGTTCGTTGCGGATGGCCCGCTGGGTCTTTGTGCTGATTTCCGTGCCGTTGAACCACATTGATTTGGTAACCATTCTGCGGTTGTTGGAGATGACGCCGTCGGCGATGTCGATAAAATTCTGCGAATGCAGCGGGGTAAGCACCATAAAAATATCTTCGAGCGGTATCCCGCAGACGATAAACGCGGCGGCAGCGTACAGGGCCGAAAGAGAAACGCACTCGCCTGCGCCGGTTTTATAGCCGCTCTTGCGACGGAAGGCCTGCATTGCCTCGACGGTCTCGGTCTTCCAGTACGGTATGACGTCGCCGTCGTACAGGTCAAGCCCGAAGTGCCTGCGTATATCCACGTCGAAATAATACTGGTCGCCCTGATACCCGAACAGTGCGTTGCTTTTGGCGATTTCCTCCGGCGGGATGTATTTCGCGAAGCGAGCCAGTTCGGTCTTTTTATTTGTCAGGCCCCAGGTGTTCAGGTCAAGATTGAAATCAAACTCGTCCATCACATACTGGCGCAGGCGCATCAGTTTGCGCCAGGGGCTTTTGCCGTCGAGCTTGACAAAGCAATCCTCATTTCGCCACTGCCAGATGACAGGACTCATTATGTTTGCAAGCACAAGGCTGTACATCAACTCCGGAAAGACAAAACACTCCATATCCGAGAGCGTAATGGCCGAGCTGTACAGCTCCATCTGTTCCGGCGATATTTCTCTGCTGTGAGCCATTTTTTCTCCTGCGCCCGTATTATTTTTGTTCGGCAATAGCCTCAAGATTCCCCGGCATATCGGCGACAAAATCACGTATCTGGTCGCGGACCTGCCGAAACAGAGACATAATCTGCTCTTCCGTGCCGATGACAAAGGAAGGGTCGTCGAACGAACGGTGAATCATTCTTGTTTTGCCCGGATAAACCGGACAAACCTCTCTGGCGTGGTCGCAGACGGTGATGACATAATCAAACTCGATTCCGCAAAGGTCGTCAAGGTGTTTTGAATACTGGTCTGATATATCCACGCCGGCCTCGGCCATAACGCGTACCGCCCGCTCGCTTACAAACCCGGCAGGCTCCACGCCAGCGGAAAAGGCCTCGATGCGGTCGCCCTTAAGGTGTCTTGCCCAGCCCTGGGCCACCTGGCTTCGGCAGGCGTTGCCCGTACACAAAAACAGAACCTTGATTTTTTCCCTCTCGGCCATTGGAAAGATTCTCCGAAAAAACCGCTGCGTATCCTACCATAAAACCGGCTGCCGGGCAATCCGTCTTCCGGAAAAACGTTTACAAACAGCAGGCAGTCTGTTTATAATCATTTCTGTTGAATTTAACGTTTTATGTCAATGTGAAGGGAGTAGAAAAATGAGAAAACAACTGATTCTGATTTTGGTGCTGTGTATTTGTTTTCAGGCGTTCGCGGATGTGAAACTGCCGGCGATTTTCGGCGACTATATGGTGCTTCAGCAGGACAGCCGAGCGGCTGTGTGGGGCTGGGCCGAGCCGGGCGAAAAGGTTTCCGTCAAAGGCACCTGGCAGCATTCTGCCGCCTCGACAAAGGCGGACAAGGACGGCAAATGGCTGGTAAAAATCAAGACCCCCAACGCGGGCGGGCCGTACAGCCTGACCATTACAGGCAAAAACAAAATCGCCTTAAACGATATTCTTATCGGCCAGGTCTGGCTCTGCTCCGGTCAGTCAAATATGCAGATGGCGGTCGGGGCGTCGGAAAACGCAAAAGAGGAAATCGCCGCCGCCAAATTTCCGAACATCCGTCTGTTCACCGTCAGTCAGGTCTCGTCGGTACAACCACAGTCAGACTGCCAGGGCGTTTGGCAGGTATGCAGTCCGCAAACTGTCGGTTCGTTCAGCGCGGCAGGGTATTTTTTCGGAAGGGAGCTTCATAAGGCCCTTGATGTTCCCGTCGGACTTATCAGCTCAAACTGGGGCGGCACGCCCGCCGAGGCCTGGACCAGCGAGAATGTGCTGCGAAAACAGTTCCCTGAATTTTCGCCAATTATAGATACCTTCCAGAACCCCCAGGCCGGTCGAGAACAGGACAAAAAGAAAGTCGAGGCTGAACTTGAAAAATGGGAGAAGAAAATCTCCCAAATCGACCCCGGCACGAAAGAGAACTGGCAAGCCCCGGCTCTGGATGTCTCCGACTGGAAGGAAATGGAGCTGCCCAAACCCTGGACAGGGACGGAACTGGAAAAAATCAACGGCATCGTGTGGTTCCGCCGGACAGCCAATCTGCCTCCTTCCTGGGCACACAATACGATGGAACTGAACCTTGGGCCAATCGACGACGCGGACACTGTCTGGGTCAACGGCGTCAAAATCGGAAGTACCGTCGGATGGGCCGAGCAGCGCAAATACATCATCCCGCCGTCGGCTCTTCACGTCGGGCCGAACATCATCGCCGTGCGCGTGGTTGATATTGACGGCGAAGGCGGCTTTGCCGGCGCCGAAGACCAGATGCGTATCGGCCCGGTCGGCGCGGACGTCAAGACCTGCGCCACCGTCGCAAAGACCTGGAAATACAAGGTAAGCCTTGCCGATAAGCCTATGCCGGCTTTGCCGAAGACCGATGCGGGAAAACTAAACCACAGGACCCCTACAGGCCTGTACAACGGAATGATCGCCCCGCTGATTCCGTACCAAATCGCCGGAGCTATATGGTATCAGGGCGAGAGCAATTTGGACAGGCACAATCAGTACGCCAGGCTCTTCCCGGCAATGATTACCGACTGGCGAACCCGCTGGGGCATCGGCGACTTCCCGTTTTACTGGGCGCAGATTGCGCCGTTCCAGTATGGCGGCGCGGAAAAAAGCAACTCCGCGTATCTGCGTGAAGCGCAGCTAAAATCTTTGTCCACCGTGAAAAACGGCGGAATGGCTGTATTAATGGACATCGGAGCGGAAAAGGACATACATCCGAAAAACAAACAGGATGTCGGCAAACGGCTGGCTTTGTGTGCGCTGGCCAAAACCTACGGGAAAAAAGACACCGTATATTCCGGCCCGCTGTATAAGTCGATGAAAATCGAGGGCGATAAAATCCGGCTGTTCTTCGACTATACCGACAGCGGATTAGTCGCCAAAGACGGAAAACTCGCCGATTTCATTATCGCCGGCGAGGATAAGAATTTCGTCCCCGCAGAGGCGGTCATCGACGGCGATACCGTCGTGGTTTCCAGCGAAGCCGTCAAAAAACCCGTCGCCGTGCGCTACGGCTGGAAAAACTGGGCGGTCGGCTCGCTGTTCAACAAGTCAGACCTGCCGGCCTCGTCATTCAGTACCGACAACTGGAACGACAACCCGGAAAAACCTACTGAGATTACACTCTACCAGAACTAAAAAAACGCTCACAAAAGCACAAAGCCCTGCCGCTGCCGGCAGGGCTTTTTTATTCCCCAAAATCGCCGACCGGCAGCCCAGAGGAAAACATACGTCTTTAAGGTTATATCCATCGGTTTTTGTTGAGCGTCGAACGCTTACGATACCGAATTCGCTATCAGTCAAACGACACGGGCAGATTCGGGTCTTTGTACTGCCTGAAAAACAGTTCCAGTTCGTGGTGCAGCGTTCTGCCGGTCGAAAGATTTTCCGGTATCTCATCCTCGCCGAACCAGCCGACCTGACTTGTCTCGCTGCTGGCCTGTGCCGTTCCGCCGATAAGCTCACACAGGAAAAACATTTTGTAAATGCTGAACGGATACGGCGGCGTATGGCCCTGATTGTCGCGGTCGAAGACTGCCAGCAGCCTGACAGCCTTTACCTCATAGCCGGATTCCTCGCGTACTTCGCGTTCGGTGTTCCGGGCGGCTGTAAGTCCCGTATCGCACCAGCCGCCGGGCAGCGTCCAGCCGCCGTCGGCGATTTCTTTGACAAGAAGCACTTTGTCGTCTTTGAAGACCACGCCTCTGCAGTCAACCTTTGGCGTAGGATACCCGCAGTCCTTCTGAAGCGTTGTGCGTATCGTATCGGCGTCAAGGTCGCAGTGCCGCGCTAAAATTTCGGCAGCCAGCCGTTCGATGCGTTCGTGCCGGTCAAGTTCGTAGCTGTCTTTGGCAAAGTGTTTGCCGGCCTGCGAAATGGCCTTCATCTCGGCGGCAATCGCAAGCCAGTTAAACGGTTTTGACGGGTTTTGTTCTGTCACCGGATTGGCCTTTCTGTTTGTTTGAAAAGTCAGCCGAGTTTTTCCCAGCCAGTGCGCCGGTTGACCAGGCGATTTGCAGGTTATATCCGCCGCAGGGACCGTCGGCGTCGATGACCTCGCCGGCAAAAAACAGGCCGGGACATAATCTGGACTGCATCGTTTTTGAGTCAATCTCTTTTGTGCTGACCCCGCCGCGCGTAATCGTCGCCTCGGACAGTGGGCGAAGGCCCTTTACCGTCAAAGGCATCCGCTTAATCAGACCAATAAGCTTTTGCCGGCTTTCCTTGGTCATCCTGCCCGCTATTATCGTCTGATGCGGACAGAGCATCTCAACAAGCTCAAGGCTGACGGCCCTGGG
>JBGSSG010000398.1:0-6221 GCA_041737185.1 Anaerohalosphaeraceae bacterium | reverse complement strand
TGGTCAAACCATTGAATCGGCTCAAATTTCGAGACTTGCGGCTCAAGCTCCGCTATCCTTGCAAGAATGTCATAAGCCAGTACCTGCGACGGATCCTCTCCAATAAGGTTCTGCATCTGCTCAAGAGCCTTTTCGTATTGTTTCTGCTGCACCATACACAGAGCAAGCAGTTGGCGGATTTCAGAATCCGACCGCTTCTGCAAAAACCTCTCGGCGATAAGCTGTCCTTCCTCAGGAAGCCTAACCTGAAGAAAAATAAGTATAAGCCTTTTGGCGGCTTCGCTGTTGTCCTCTTTACGGAGAATGTTCCTGTATGCATTGACGGCCTGATTGATATTCTCGCTGCGCAGCGGACGGATATTCAACTGTGCCTGCGCATATTTCATCCATACCGGTATATCATCAGGTTTGACGGCAAGATACTGCCCGAACCCCCCCGCGGCTTCGTCCCACCGTCCCAGTTCCAACGCTTTCTGGCCCTTTGTAATGCCTGACCTTACGCGGTATCCCCTGTTCCATTCACGCAGGCCGAGCATCGTCAGGGCCAGCACTCCGCCGGCCAGCAGCAGCACTATTATCAGTTTCCAGTTAATCCGCAGCTTTTCCATAGTTTGCAAAAATCCCGCTTAAAAATTATGAATTATCCAAACTGACTCAAAAAGAGATTTATCAGTTTTTGCCCCGTCCGAAGGCAAATCAAAACATCCGTCCACAGCGACAGCCTGCGCACATATTCCATATCGTAATACACCCATTCCTGAAAATCCATACTCGCCTGACGGGTTCTGCTTATCTGCCAAAGGCCTGTAATGCCGGGCCTGACCGACAGCCTCGCGTCGCGCCAGGCCGGGCAGGCCTGATTTTCTTCCTCGGGCGAAGGACGCGGCCCGACCACGCTCATGTCGCCCATAAGAACATTGATAAACTGCGGAATTTCATCAATGCACGTATCCCGGAGAAATCTCCCCACACCGCTGATACGCGGGTCATTTTCTATCTTGAATTGCGGCCCATCCACCTGGTTAACCGCTCGCAGACGGTTCTGAATCGTATCCGCCGAAGCAACCATCGTGCGAAACTTGAGACAATCGAAATGTTTCCCGTGCCGTCCCTGCCGCCTGGCTTCGTAGAAAACCGGTCCTTTCGAGGTCAGTTTTATCGCCAGGATAATCAGCGGAAAAACAGGTAAAAACAGCAGCAGCACCACCGCTGAAAAAATAATATCAAACAGACGTTTGCCAAACAGGGCATAAGAAAACCCCGGCCAATGCCGATACGGCCCGACCGGCGCTGCGCCGGCTGCAAAAAACGCGGACGGAACAATATATTCTTTTCTGAACCCGCCGTTGGAATTTTTCAAACTTTTGTCGTCAAGAACAATACTATCAGAAAGAATCTGTTCTTTGCGAACCGATACATTCTGACCCAGAATGGCGTTGCGAACAACAGAGCCGCCCCCTATCTGAACTCCGTCGCACAATATCGCAGGACCAACTACCACAGCGTCCGGACCAATACGTATATCTTTGCCCAAAAGCAAAGGTCCATACAGCCTTGCCGAAGGAGCAATGCTGCCGTTGGGCTTAGCACGCTTCTGTGGCCAGATATTCAGCCCCGATAAAAAAAACAGTAAATCCTGCTCTTTTTGCAAATCGAGTACGTTCCCCGCAACGTTCAAATGAATACAACTGTCGAAATTATCCAGGAAGCGGCCAAAAGGCGCATCCAGACTTATTGCCCCCCCGCGAGCGAGCCAGATATCCCTGCGTACAAATATATGATGCGGCCAATGCTCCGGCGGCGTCGAGGGCTCGGCGGTATCACTGTAAAGCCGGCTGAACCCGACAACCTGATTTTCAGGAGTGAATCGCACAAGTTCCTCAAAGGCGCGAAAGGCAGGCTCGACACTGAAGCTTATTACGTCTCTGCCGGCCGCCTGCACTAATTCCTCAAGCCAGTCCCAGTCAACATCCGTCGCATAACGGCCGTTCGTCAAAAGAACATAATCGTTCCGCCCCAAAGCAGCCTTCGCATGCCAGCCGGGCTGATCGTCATAAAAACAGTCCGAATAGCCAACAAACTCTCTCCATCCGACAGGCAGCGCCATCGCGGCCCTTCTGCCGGAAGAACAACTCAACCGACCGCGGAGACCATCAAGCAGAAACTCTCCCGCGGGCCTGCTGCGGCACACATCAGCCAGCAGGTCCTGCCCGCCATTGACCGAATCCGCCTCTTTTTCTATGAAGATGAACTGCATCTATTTGTCTTCCGCCGACAATTTGGAAAAACCTTAAGATTTTTGTGAATCGTCCTGGTCCTGACCAAAAATCAGCATGTTGGGCGATTTTCTGCGATGTCGCGCCCTCTTTTCCGCATCCTGCCCGCTGCCGCCGTATCCGTAGCCGTAGCCATATCCATACCGGCGGTAGCTCTGCTGAACACGAACATTATTGACCACCGTCCCAAGGATATGAGCCCCGGCTTCTTTGAGCCTGTCAAGCGATTCCTTCAGGTCGGGTCTTGAAGTGTGTCCCACGAAACTCACCAACACCACACCGTCGGCCATTTTTGACCAAAGCAGCGCATCGGCAAATCCGAGAACCGGAGGCGTATCGATAATTATCTTGTCAAACCGACCCGACAGAATGCGAATTTTCTCTTCAGTCGTTTTCTGGCCTATCAGGTCAACCGCGTCCGAACAATTTCGCTCATCCGCGGCCAGAATATAAAAACCCGGCGACTCAACGCGATACAGACATTTTTCAATCGGCTGGCCGAAAAGGTATTCCTGCAGACCTCTCTGATTTCGACCGAGACCAAGCGTAATGGCCACATCGGGCTTGCGAAGGTCTCCGTCTATCAAAAGGGTTTTCTGTCCCGCCCGGGCAAAACTGGTCGCAAGGTTTATGGAAAATGTGGTCTTGCCGTCGCCGGCCCCGGCGCTGCTGACAGCGATAATTTTAGCTTCCTGGTCGATTCCAAGAAGGCCGAGGTTCGCACGGATAGTCTGATAATCATCAAGAAGCTGCTGACCCAGAAATTTTTTGTTAACATCGCGCGAACTGGTTGTAGTGCCGATAATGCGGATTCCAACCCGCCGGACAATATCCTGCGGTTCACGAAGACTTTTATCCCGCTTTTCCAGAAGCAGCGCAAGCCCTATCCCCGCCGCCAGGCCGCCAAAGGCCACCCCTGCCGCCATTTTCCGGCGTTTGCTGAGCGTCTGAACGCTGCTGGCGTTAAAGGCCACGCTGATTCTATCAGGCCGCTTGCTTTCAATATCCAACTCCTGAATCCGCCTGGTGACCTCGGCCAGCAGGGCCTTGGTCTGTTCGAGCTGTTCAGTCTGGTCGTTAATGGTCCACTGTTTTCGACCAAGAACTATGGTTTCAGAATCCTGCGTCTTGACTCTCTCGTCGAGAAGCTTTTTATATTCCTTTACCTGTTCAAGCTGGGCCTGAAGCCCAGAGACCTTACTCTGGCGGGAACGCTCCTGCTCGGCCTGAAATGTTTTATCAATCTCCTCGGCCGCTTCCCTGCTTCGCTGCTTGTATCGCTCCTGAAGCGAAGCCAGCATTTCTTCTCTGCGGGCAAGTTCCGGGTTGGTCGAAACCATATTCTGTTTGCCTGTCATCACCAGTTCTTCATAACGCCGGATATCGGCGGCAAGACCCTGAAGCGCCGGGTCGGAACGAATAATGACGTTTCTGCGCTCGACCATTTCGCTCGCAGTCGGCGTCGAATCGCCCTGCTGCTCCTGGGGTTGCCGGGCTTTAATCTGGCTCTCCAGGGCCATCCTGCGAATATCGACGTTTATCAATTCGCGCTGGAGACTGGCCATCTGCTCGAACATCAGGTCCTGCCGCCCGGTAAGCTCTCCGGTACCGAACTCGTCAACAAGATTTCGGATAGTTTCTTTCTGCCTTTCGATTTGACTCTGAAGCTGCTTTCGCCTGTCTTCCAAAGCAACCCTGTTGGCTTCCGCTACACTGGTCTGTTCCACCCCTGAAACCGCCATATAGCTGCGGATAATCGAGTCGATAATCTGCTCGGCCTGCTTGTACGTTTCCATCGTACTAAACATCTGAATAGTTATAAGATTGCTGTTCCTGTCGGGCTCAATTTTAATTACTCCTCTGTCAACAGCCTCACGAAGCGCCATCAGGTAGTCGTCTCTGCCGGCGAAAAATTTCAGGCCTTTGCCGGACATCTCGTCGGCCACACGGTTCAGCACCTTGTCGCTGCCCATAATTTTCGCCTGGCCGTTTTTGAAATTCTCATAATTGGGCATCGGCCCCTCGGACGCAGTATCGCTGTAAAGAATCGCAGGCACTATCGACGCAATCTCCACCGCGCCCTCGGACCTGTATTCCTTTTTCACAAACTTGAGCATCGCCGCAAAACCAATCCCGCACACCAACACTGCAACCCCGATAATCAGAGGCCAGCGACGAAGCATCGCTCCGGCCACATCCATCGCCTCGCCCTGATGTACCGGTTGCGGCGTCTCGACCTGCTCAAACTGAACCATCTCCTGCCTGCCGGCAGGCTGGTCGGAATATTTCTCTATATCACTCATTGCTTCTGACGACCTTTCTTTGAAGAAATCATATTACCAACCGCATCATCCCTCGGTACGACCACAAGCCTCGATAAAAAATACAGCTCCACGACCACCAAAAACAACGCCAAAGGCATCATCGCCAGACCGCCGTAATCATGAAAAAACTTTTCCCACCTCTGACTGTCAAGCCTGGTAAAGGCCACGGCGGTAACCGCCAGACGCAGCGTATTGCACAAAAGACCTATCGGTATGCTTGAAACCAGTACAACCGCTTTCTGCCAGCGGGGCCGATTGCTCATAAGCACGACAAATCCGCTTACTACAAAAAAAGCCGTGAGCATCCGCAAACCATTGCAGGCCTCGGCCACAGCCACTAAAACCCCGTTCATCTCCAGCGTATTACCTAATCGAACAACCTGAAAACCAAAAGTCTCAAGACAAAATACCGCAGAAGCCGTCGCCCAGTCCTGAAGCGGAAGAGCGATGGTCTGCTCAACTCTGTGGGGCAGCGGAAACATCAGCAGTAAATACCCAAGTATCGACCAGACCTGTCCGAAAAGCTGCCGGCCGAATATCAGAATTACAAGGCCGGTCAGGCTGACTACCAACGATATATCCTCCAGTGAACCATACGCAAACACCATTCCAAACAACCGAACGGCCTGCCCCGCAATAAGAACAGCAAGCCCGGCAATACTCGGCCTGATAACACACCCCAGAAGCCTTTCCCTTCGGCTCCACAGCACATAACAAGCCAAAATAGGCACCAGAATCCCGCTGGAATATTCATCGCTGCTCATCCATCTTGACCACAGATTTTCAAGCGTGGGCGTCCAGTAGGCCCATAAAAGGCCGGCAAACAGTATAACCGAAAGCATCAATCCCATAAGCCGACGACTCCCTGAACCCAGCAGATAAGAAAGCTTCGGTGAAAATGGCGACGCCGGGAACTTTGCTCCATGCCCGATTAAATACCTCCACCAAGGAAAAATAACGGCCAAAAGGCCGGTATGACATATAAGCAGACGCTCTTTTCGATGCGTGTTATGCGCAACAACAGAACCCGCATCGACCAGACAGTTTTCAATCCGGCTGCCGGCGCTTATGCGGGCACGGTCCCAGATAACACTTTGGCATATTACCGCTCGGTCGGCCACTTCAACGTCAGGGCCTATTACAGACGGACCAAAAACCAGCGTATCCGGACCAATACGAACCCTGTCGGATAAAATCACAGGCCCTGTCAGCCTGGCGCTGCCGTCAATCTGTACATCATTGCCGACGAACACATCCTTTTGTCCGGGCAGTTGTTCATACCCACCGAGAACAGTATCGTCCGCCTGCATTCTCGAAAGCAGCGAGTAAATACTCGAAAGGTATTCGCGCCAGTCGAGAAAATGTCCCGCCTGATTCGGCAGTGTCGTCGCCGAGATTTTTATTCCCGCCTGTACAAGCCTCGGAATCAGCCCTTCCTTTATATCGCAATACCCAACAGCGGGAATATAGTCCATTATTGATGGTTCGCATAAATATATCTGCGCCGCGGTACTGCCGGTCGGATGGCCGTTCACGCAGGGATTAAACATAACAGTCATCGGGGACCCGCTGCGTTTGTGTTCTTCGATTATCAACCGCAGGTCCGGAGCAGCCGTAATGC
>JBGSSG010000395.1:0-3460 GCA_041737185.1 Anaerohalosphaeraceae bacterium | reverse complement strand
GACGCTGCTCTTACAGATTGTTTCCGGCAGCGAGGGGCTGGCCTCCGGAATAACCATCGGTTCGGATATTTTGAAAATGGCCGACCCGACTATGCACCTGTCGCTTAAGGCCAACTCCGCAACGAACTTTTATATGGATTTAGGCCCCAGCGCGCTTGGCTCGGTGGTGGAGTTTACGGCATTGATTCCCGAACCGGCCACGATGATGCTGCTTGGGCTTGGAGTTTTGTTAGTTAATAAAAAAAGATAAAAACTGTTAGTCAGTGAAACCCGTCGGGTTTCAGGTAAAGTCAACAATTTCGGAGAGGATGAGGAAGATGAAAAAGATAGGTTTGTGCGCACTTGTGGGGGTCGTGCTGGCTGCGTGGGCTTCGGCACAGCCGGAAACGATTCAGTACATTCAAATTCAGCAGACCAGCAGCGCTACGGCTCAGTACACCGCTACCGACGGCAAGCTTGACTGGTCGGGGGGCGGGTTCAACTATATCTACACTGAGAGCGGACAATTTTGGACCTTTGACAGCGCCGATTTGGGTGTTCAATTCAGCCGTTACAGCGACGATTCATCTGGCGGCGTGGCGAAGGCCAGATTTGACCTTCTCGGTTCATGGTCTGTTTCGATGTATAAGGACAGCTATGGAACCGACGCGGTGGTCATCATCTCCGGCAATATGAACGGCGGCGGCGGCTTCGGCGGAAGGTACTGGGAAGAGGAAAGCAGTGATGAAGCCTTTGAAGGCAAGGCATGGCTTAACATAGTGAGCGTCTGGGCGGATTCAGACTGGCTGGCCGCGGAAGTAGATGGCACCTTGCAGTGGGACGATGATCTTATAGCGGGTCTGGAGACCGATGTTGACCTTGATGCGGGCATCGGCGATTTAACCAATTACAGCATCGATTACACAGCAGGCAACGGTCTGACGGCAACACTGTGGGCCGACCAGGGAAAGGTTGTACCCGAGCCGGCGACGATGATTCTGCTGGGATTAGGCGGTTTGCTGCTGCGGAAACGCCGAGCGTAACATCCTCCTCTTCTATTACATATAGATTTTCAAAGGGCTGTGTTCTTTGGCAGCCCTTTTTTTATTTACACATAAAAAGCGGTGTTGACATACCGACGCGATTGTCCTAAGATACCTCGGCAGTGGTTCAAATAATCAGAAATCGCTGCGAGGGTATAAATTGTGAATGTTGTTGTCGTAATTCCCGCCAGATATGGTTCCAGCAGGTTTGAAGGTAAGGTGCTGGCCAAAGAAACCGGCAAGTTCCTTGTCCAGCACACTTACGAACGAGCGCTTGGGATAAAGATGGTCGGCAAGGTCCTTGTCGCTACCGACGATGTGCGCGTAATGCAGGCCTGCGGACAGTTCGGTGCACCCTGCGTGATGACATCCGTTCAGCACCAGAGCGGTACAGACCGCATCGCAGAGGCCGTGCAGGACATAAAGGCCGATATCGTCGTCAATCTTCAGGCCGACGAGCCGGAAATCGACCCTGCCAACATCGAAAAGGTCGCCGAGCTTTTAGTCAAAAACAAAAACGCCGATATGGCTACCATCATCGCCCCTTTCCAGACCGCAGAGCAAATCGCAAACCCCAACATCGTCAAATGCGTTGTGGACAAAAACGGCAGGGCGCTGTATTTTTCCAGAAGCGCTATTCCGTACGACCGGCAGGCCGTCGGTATCGGCAGCGCGCAGGGCTATTGGCGGCACCTCGGAATATACGCCTATCGAAAGAGTTTTTTGATGAAATTTACAAAGTTATCTCCCAGTTTCCTTGAAACCACGGAAAAACTCGAACAGCTTCGCGCGTTGGAAAACGGTTATACAATACTGACCGGCACGGTTGAAAAGGTCTGGGACGGCATAGATACGCCGGAGCAGTACCGGCAGTTTGTGAACCGATGCAAACAAGGATGATGAAAAAATTCAGGAAACGAAATAGATTATGACCGACAGCAAAGAACTACTGGCTAAAGTAAGCGGCACATCTACAGACAATGAATATTTTCTTCCTTTGCCGGCAGGCTACCAGAAGGGCAAAACGAAATATGTCGTTGTAATGGGCACTGTAATGAGCGGCCTGGGCAAGGGAATATTTTCATCCTGCCTGGCAAAACTCCTTCAGGACAAGGGCCTTAAAGTAGCCCCCATCAAGCTCGAAGGCTATCTCAACATCGATTCGGGCACGCTTAACCCTTTCCGGCACGGCGAGGTCTTCGTACTTGACGACGGAATGGAATGCGATATGGACCTTGGCACTTACGAGCGGATGCTCGACCAGAACCTTTCGCGGGCAAACTTCTCCACCAGCGGCCAGATTTACCGCGACGTCCTCGACAAGGAGCGCCGCGGCGATTACCTCGGCCGCGATGTTCAGATGATTCCGCACGTAACAGGCGAAGTCAAGCTAAGGCTGCGCACCCTCGCTATGCAAAGCGGCGCCGACGTGATATTTGTCGAAATCGGCGGCACCGTCGGAGACCTCGAAAACGCCTTCTACATCGAGGCGATGCGCGAACTTGCCTACGAGGAAGGTCCGAACAGTTGCTGTTTTGTCGCCCTGACCTACATCCTTGAGCCGGCGGCGCTGGGCGAACAGAAATCAAAAGCTGCTCAGCTTGGAATCAAACAGCTTTTGCAGTTGGGCATCCAGCCCGATATCATCGCCTGCAGGGCGGAGCATCCCGTTGGTATTCAGGCCCGCCAGAAAATCAGCGTATTCGGCAATGTGCCCATTGAGAGAGTCTTCAGTATGCACGATTCCGCCAGTATTTACTCAATCCCATCGATGCTCCGCGATTGCGGCCTGGATTTTGAAGTCATCAGGCTGCTGCGGATTGAGGACCGCGTAAATCTGCGTCGTGAACGGAAGGAATGGGGTCGATGGTGCGATTTCACCGACAAAATCGGCAAAGAAACTCATCAGGTTGCAATCGCCATTACCGGGAAATACACGTCTGTCCGCGACAGCTACGCATCTATCCTCAACGCCGTAGAGCACGCGGAAATTCATATTGGCTGCCGGGTGAATATAAAGTGGATAGACACTACCGACCTGACTTTCGAATCCGCGGGCAAGTCCCTGCAGGATATCGACGGCATTATCGTACCGGGAGGCTTTGGCACTCGCGGCATAGAGGGTAAAATCGCCTGCATCCGCTATGCGCGTATGAATAACCTGCCTTACCTGGGCCTGTGCCTCGGCTTTCAGGCCGCGGTCATCGATTTTGCGAGGGAACGATGCGGACTTGACGGGGCAAACAGCTCCGAAATAGAGCAAAACTGCCCCGAACCTGTCATTGACATCCTGCCCGAACAGAAAAAAATCGAGGGCCTGGGCGGAAATATGCGTCTGGGCGGAAGGGACGTGGAAATTAAAAAAGATACCCTCGCCTGGGAACTTTTCGGCAGAGCCGATACTGTCCGTATGAGATTCCGGCATCGCTACGAAGTGG
>JBGSSG010000385.1:0-3208 GCA_041737185.1 Anaerohalosphaeraceae bacterium | reverse complement strand
GCGCAACCGACGGGCACGGAGTGTAGTTTTTTCCAGGATTTTTTGGTTATTTTAGCTCTAAGAAAGTCAAATATCGGCGGGATTGACGACAATGTGAGTCTATTATGAAGCGAGGAGACATTTAATGAAGGTATCTGTTGTGGGAGTTGGATATGTCGGCCTTGTCGCGGCAGCGTGTCTTGCCGAGGGCGGCAACCATGTAATTTGTGTTGACAATGATGAGAAAAAGATACGGGACCTCAAGAAAGGGCTTATTCCCATTTTTGAGCCTGGTTTGGCGGAATTAGTTTCCCGGAACCTGAAAGCATCGAGGCTGAGCTTTACTACCGACCTGAAAGAGGGGGTTGAAAATTCGCTGGCGATTATTCTTGGCGTCGGGACGCCCAGCGCGGCTGATGGGTCTGCGGATATATCGGCGGTTCTGGACGTGACATCAAAGATAGCGGAGCTTATGACGGGTTATCGCATCATTGTAACAAAGAGCACAGTACCTGTCGGGACGCACAAGGCGGTGAGCGACCTTATCCGGTCCAAAACAGAACAGCCTTTCGATTATGTGAGCAATCCGGAGTTTTTGAAGGAAGGTTCGGCGGTTGACGATTTTCTCAAGCCCGACAGGGTAATCATCGGTACAACCAATCCTGCCGTGATGGAGATTATGCGTGAGATTTATGCCCCGTTTATGCGGAAAAGCAGCAGGATTATATTTATGGATCCCGCCAGCGCAGAGATGACCAAGTACGCGGCGAATGTGATGCTGGCGTCGAGAATTTCGTTTATGAACGAGTTGTCGGTTCTTTGCGAGAGATATTCGGCGGATATTGAGCAGGTTCGGGCCGGCATCGGTTCGGATTCTCGGATAGGTAATAATTTTCTTTTTGCGGGCGTCGGTTTCGGCGGGAGCTGTTTTCCGAAAGACGTGCGCGCCCTTATACATATGGGCAGGGGGGCCGGTGTGCCTATGACGATAGCGCAGGCGGCTCAGGACGTTAATCTCGCCCAGCAGAAGCGGTTTGCGTCGAAGGTTATAGAGAGTTTTTCCGACAGGAGCGATGCACAGGTCGGCGTATGGGGGATTGCCTTTAAGGCGCGGACGGATGATATACGTGAATCGCCGGCGGTTCACTGCATTGAGAGGTTTCTCCAGGCGGGTCTGCGAGTAGCGGCTTATGACCCGGAAGCGATGCCTGCGGCGCGGAAGAGATTCGGCGACAAGGTAAAAATGACGGATGACGGATACGAAGTTCTTGACAATTCGAGCGCTTTAGTGGTGCTGACGGACTGGCAGGAGTTTCGGACGCCGGACTTTGAGCAAATCGCCAAACGGCTGAAGAAGCCGGTCATCTTTGACGGCAGAAACCTTTACAGTCCGGGCTTTGTCAAACGTTTCGGCATTGAGTATCACTGCATCGGACGAGGCCAGAGGGTATGACGATTCTTATTACAGGCGCTGCGGGTTTTATAGGTTCGCATTTGTGCGAGCGTCTTTTGGCCGATGGGAATACGATTGTCGGGCTGGATAATTTTGATTCATTTTATTCACCCGCGGTCAAGGAAGGCAACATCGGAGCGTTTGCCTCTTCGCCGGGATTTACTCTTGTCCGCGGGGACATACGGGACCGAAATCTTGTTGAGCAGGTATTCAAGAACAACAGCATTGATACGGTTGTTCACCTGGCCGCGAAAGCCGGTGTTCGGCCTTCGATACTCGACCCTGTCGGCTATGCCGACGTGAACATTAACGGCACAGTCGTCCTGCTGGAAGCGGCGCGTCTGTGCGGATGCGCAAAATTTATCTTTGCATCCAGTTCGAGCGTCTATGGGAACAATCCGAAAGTGCCGTTCCGCGAAACGGACAATGTTGATTTTCCGATATCGCCTTATGCGGCCACGAAAAAGGCCGGCGAGCTTCTCTGTTATACTTATCACCATTTGTATAAAATGAATATGACCTGTCTGCGGTTTTTCACTGTTTACGGCCCCAGGCAGCGGCCGGACCTTGCCATTTGCAAATTTGCCCGCCTTATCGAGCAGGGGAAAGCCATTCCTGTTTTCGGGGACGGTTCTGCGGAGCGGGATTTTACGTATATCGACGATATTATTGACGGGATAGCGGCGGCGATAGAGAAATGCAGGGGGTATGCGATTTATAACCTTGGCGAGTCGAGGCCTGTGCGTCTGGACACTTTGATTGCCGAGCTTGAAAAGGCGCTGGGCAGGAAGGCGGATATCGAGCGTTTCCCGCCCGTCCCCGGAGACGTCCGGCGTACGTTTGCGGATGTTTCCCGCGCGGTTGGCGAGCTTGGCTACCGGCCCAAAACCGTTCTTGCGGAAGGATTGAGAGGATTTGTAGAATGGCTGCGCAAGCAGCCGCGGGAAGAATAATATGAAAAAAGCGATAATTACGGGCATAACGGGGCAGGACGGTTCGTACCTGACCGAGCTGCTGCTTGAAAAGGGCTACGAGGTGTACGGCATCATCCGCAGAAGCTCAAGCTTTAACACGGGCAGGATAGACCACCTTTACGAGGACCCGCACAAGCCGACACCGCTGCATCTTGTTTACGGCGATATGACCGACGGGGGCAATCTTTCGTCCATACTTAATGATATCCAGCCGGATGAAGTTTATAATCTTGCCGCCCAGAGCCATGTACGGGTAAGTTTCGACCAGCCTGTGTACACGGTCAACACCGACGGTCTTGGGACGCTGCGTCTCCTTGAGGCCATCCGCGCGATGAAAAATCCGCCGAGATTTTACCAGGCTTCCAGCAGCGAGATGTACGGCAAGGTTCTCGAAATTCCGCAGACGGAAAAGACGCCGTTCTATCCCCGCAGTCCGTATGCGTGCGCAAAGGCTTACAGTTTCTGGCAGACGGTCAACTATCGCGAGGCTTACGGCCTGTTCGCGTGCAACGGTATTCTTTTCAACCACGAGTCGCCGCGTCGGGGAGAGACTTTTGTTACGCGGAAAATAACCCGTGCGGCAGCGCGAATAAAACTGGGCCTTGCAGAGGGGCTTTATCTGGGCAACCTTGACGCCAAGAGGGACTGGGGTTTTGCGGGCGATTACGTCGAGGCGATGTGGCTGATGCTTCAGCAGGACAGGCCCGACGATTTTGTTATTGCCACGGGACAGACACATTCGGTGCGGGAGTTTCTCGACGAGGTGTTCGGATACCTTGAGCTTGACTGGAAGCGATATGTT
>JBGSSG010000324.1:0-7817 GCA_041737185.1 Anaerohalosphaeraceae bacterium | reverse complement strand
GATTAAAGAGCCGAGGGTGGTCAGCCTGATACTGGATTTTGCGGATGTGCAGTTTATCTCCAGCGCCGGGGTGGGTTCGCTTATCAAGGCGGTGGTTACGCTTTCCCGGCGGAAGGGGCATTTGTACCTTGTAAGCCCGGCCCCGCAGGTAAAAAAGGTTTTTGACGTGATACGGCTTTCGAGCGTGCTGGATGTGTTCACAAGCGTCGCTGAACTGGACGAGTATCTTACCCGGATTCAAAAACGTATGACCGAGAACTATCCGGATTTCAACCAATACTGAAATGAAAGAGAAAGAGAGGCATTACCTGAACGAAACCCTTCGGATAGCCTCTCATCGTGATATTCATGTATGTTATACACTTTATACATCGTCCGGTTCAAGAGAAAAATTAGGGCTTTGGATATAGATGGAGTTAAAACCGAAATCCGATTGCGCACATCGTCATTCCGAGCGAAGCGAGGAATCTGCTTAAATCTCAGTAAAATTCCTCATTATCGCTTTTAAGGAAGGAATGGCTGAGTAAACAGACCCCTCATCCGCCTGTGGCGGATTCGGGGTGACAAAGTGCGTGTTCGTTATGGGTGACGATGTGCGTGTTGGTTCGGGACGGCGGTGGTTGTGGTTAAATAGGTTTTTTTGGGGTTTGCTTGTCATTGAATAACTCAATTAAGCCGGTGCTTGCGGCAGGTCTTGGCAATCCTTTGGCGGGCGATGAGGGGATTGGGATTGTGCTGATAGAGAAGCTCTCGGCCCTGGCTGGGGAGGGAAAGCTGCCTTCGGACGGCGTTGAATATCTTGACGCCGGCACGGGCGGGATGAAACTTTTGCACAAGCTCCAGGGGCGGCGAAAACTTATCCTGATTGACTGCGCGAGGATGGGGAAAAGGCCGGGGACGATACGCAGATTTACTCCAGCGGATGTCAAAAGCGTCAAACAACTGGCCGGGCAGTCGCTGCACGAGATGGACATATTGAAGCTGCTGGACCTTGCAGGGCAGTTGGACAACAGGCCCGGCGAGGTGGTAATTTTCGGCATAGAGCCTGCCTCGATTGAATATGGTCAGGGTATCAGCGCTGTACTTTGTGCAAGAATTGATGAATATATTAAGACGATTGCCGGGGAGATTGCCGGATAGAGGCAGCGATTTTTGTGGAATTTGCGGGCAAAATCCGTATAATCGGGTCGGCTGGATGTTATTAACAATTAACACTTTGTTTTCAGAAGGGATTATGAAGCCGGTATATATAGGAGCGACTTTACAGGACAGCGGCAAGACCTCGGTAACTCTTGGTCTTATGCAGCTTCTCAAGGACAAGGGTTTTGACCCGGGCTATTGCAAGCCGGTCGGGCAGCACTACGTCCGCTACCGCGACAAGAACATCGACGAGGACGGGGTTCTGATGCACCAGGTTTTCAATATGCTCGACGAGCCTTATTATATGAGCCCGATAGCGATAGAGAAGGGCTTCACGCAGCGGTTTATCGAGAACCCGGACGTAAGTCCGCTTGAGAAGGAGATACTCCGCTGCAAAGACGAGCTTGGCAAGCGGCACTCGATGGTGATATACGAAGGTACGGGGCACGCGGGGGTTGGGAGCTGTTTTGGTCTTTCCAATGCGCGTGTGGCGCAGCTTCTTGGTGCGTCGGTGGTGATAGTTACGGCAGGGGGCATAGGCAGGCCGATTGACGAGGTTTCGCTTAGTCTTGCGCTTTTTGCCGACCACGATGTGGAGGTTCTGGGAGTGATACTGAACAAGGTGCTGCCGGCCAAGTACGACAAGGTTCGCAGCACGGTGAACAAGGGCCTGAAGCTGCTTGGCACAAGGCTGCTTGGTGCGATACCGTATGACACGTCGCTTACCAGCTTTACTGTCGGGCAGCTTGCCGAGGAGTTCGGCTACGAAGTGTTATGCGGGCGCGAGGTGCTTTGCAATCATATCGAGCATACGGTGGTAGCGGCGATGGAGCCGCAGAACGTGATAAGCCACATCCGGGAAAACACCCTTGTCATCACGCCAGGGGACAGGATAGACAATATCCTTGTTGCGATACTTGCATTGAGCAGGCAACAGTCCGGGGGCGGGGGAATTATTCTGACCGGCGATTTTGCGGTGCATCCGACGATTGAGCCGCTGCTTAGGAGCAGCAGGATGCCGGTGCTGGTAAGCAAAGAGGACACTTTCACCGTAAGCGCACGAATGAAAGACCTGGAGTTCAAGATTCGCGCGTACGATACCGACAAGGTCGAAAGGCTGCATCAGCTTGTGGCAGAGTATGTCGATATGGACCTGATACTGCGGACGCTTACAGGATAGAGATTGGGCCGGTTTCTGCGGGGGGTTTGTTATTTCATCGGTGCGCATATTTTGTAACCGTTCACAGTTTTTGACAAATTAGAGCAATTTAAGTTTTTGTGTTCATTTTTCCGATATGCCCTTTATGAAAGCATATTCAATAGATTTACGAAAACGTGTTCTGACGGCTTATGATTCCGGCAAGTACCGTCTAAAACAGATTGCAGTATTGTTGCCATTCACAATGCCCTCAAGCGTCTTGGCCGGCGTTATAAAATATGAATTCGGTATGGAACTCGCATTCCAAAAAAAAGGTTCTTAAATGAAGTGGTATTCGTCCGGTTTGCGTTTTGAATGTGCAGGCTGCGGGGGCTGCTGTGCCGGGCCGCAGAGCGGGTACATCTGGATTACGGCCGATGAGATTGAAAAGCTCGCCGCGTTTCTTGACCTGACGGCCGAGCAGGTAAGACAGAAATATCTTACCCTCGTCGGACGGCGATGTACCATCATCGAGGATAAAAACAACAAAGACTGTATATTTTTGAAAACAAACCCAAACGGCAAACGGGGATGCTCGATATACCCTGTCCGGCCCAATCAGTGCCGTACCTGGCCTTTCTGGGCGGAGAACCTTTCCGGTCCGCTGGACTGGGAACTGGCAGGCCGAAAGTGTCCGGGTATCGACAAAGGCCGGCTGTACAGTCTTGAGGAGATTGAGCGGCTTAATGGCAGGAAAGGCCGGCAGGGAGATTGACGATGGACGATTTACGATTGAAATCCGTCGTTGAGGCGGTGGAGGGAATTTACCGCCGGCTTCAATCGCGTCTTGAGCCGGCAGGGCGGAGCTGCAAGGCGTGCGGGCGGTGCTGCGATTTTGAAAGCTTTGGACACAGGCTTTATATCACAAGCCCGGAATTGATTTATTTCCAGTCGAAGCTGAAGGAAAACGATGTGCCGTTGCAGGCGATGACGGGGGGTGTTTGTCCGTATCGCAAAAAAGGCAGATGTTCGGCGTATCCCTGGCGGTTTGCCGGCTGTCGGATTTTTAATTGCACCGGCAATGCCGATCTGCAAAGCATGTTAAGCGAAGGTACAATTGCTTCCTGTAAATCGCTCTGTATCCAATCGGGATTGGAATATCGTTATATGGACTTAAAAAGTGCGCTTCAAAAAATCCAGGACGTGGAGATTTTCTTATGAAAAAGGCACAATGGCTTTTGTGGGTTAATGTTGTATTGGCGACGGCTTTTGTTATTCAGCTATCTACGGTGGTTTTTCGTGATGTCATTTCCGCCAGGACGTTCTATACGGTTCATATCTGGTGCGGCAGAACGCTCCTTACCCTGGCCGCGGTACATCTGATTTTGAACTGGAACTGGGTGCGAACAAATTTTTTGAAATTTTTCAAAGGCCCGCAAACGAATTGAGTTGTGGCTTGCTCTCAGGCATAGGTCAGTTATAATGGAGGTGCTGGGCGGTCTGGCAGCCGGCAGCTTTTCTTTCTACGAACTACGAACTCCGAACTACGGAACTTGGATTAATTGTTATCGTATTGGCCCAAAACTCCAACACCGCCGTTCAAAAATGTTCTTGCATTTGCACTGCAAAGTCCTTATCAAACATTTAACAAAAACTGTTAAATGGAGATAAAAACATGTTAAAACAAGCCTTCTTTTTATTTTGCTGCCTGGGTTTTGTTTTTGCCCAGGCCGAAAAACCGGTCAGCAGCATCTTAGATTCCCCGTTTGTCAAAGAAACCACCGAACATAAAGACCATCGGATGCAGTGGTGGCACGATGCTCGCTTCGGGATGTTTATACACTGGGGCATTTACGCCGTGCCCGCGGGCAAATGGAACGAAAAGACCAATTACGGGGAATGGATTCGCAACGAGGCCCAGATTCTCCTTGCGGACTATACTCCGCTGACAGAGCGATTCAATCCCGTCCGCTTCGACGCTGCCCGGTGGGTTCGCATCGCCAAAGACGCCGGTATGAAATACATCGTCATAACCAGCAAGCACCACGATGGTTTTTGTCTGTGGGACAGCAAGCTGACCGACTTTGACATAATGGACGCAACGCCCTTCAAACGCGATATTCTAAAGGAACTGTCGGAGCAGTGCCGCAAACAGGGCATTCGCTTCGGCCTGTATTACTCCATTATGGACTGGCATCATCCCGACTATCTGCCTCGGCGGGACTGGGAAAAAAGACCTGCCGAAAATGCCGACTTTGTCCGCTACATCGCCTATATGAAGGGCCAGCTTAAAGAATTAGTCGAGAACTACAATCCGGACATCCTCTGGTTCGACGGGGAATGGGAAAAGACCTGGACGGAAGAATATGGCCGGGACCTTTACCACTATGTACGTTCACTGAAACCTGATATTCTCATCAACAACCGCGTTGGCAAAGGTCGAAAAGGAATGGAAGGCACTTATGACCCGTCGGCAGCGGTCGGGGACTTCGGAACTCCCGAACAGGAAATCCCCGCAACAGGCCTGCCGTATGACTGGGAAACCTGTATGACCACCAACAATCACTGGGGGTACAATAAATTCGACAACAATTACAAATCCGCCCAGGACCTCATCCGCAAACTTGTTGATGTCGCCTCAAAAGGCGGCAATTTTCTTTTGAACGTCGGGCCGACGGCAGAAGGCACATTTCCTCCGCAGGCAGTCGAACTGCTCGCGCAAATCGGCGACTGGATGCAGACCAATGGCGACAGCATCTACGGCACAACGGCAAACCGATTTCAAAATCTGCCATGGGGCAGAAGTACCGCTAAAGACAACCGCATTTACATACACATCTTCGACTGGCCTTCGGACCGCAGGCTGCCCCTTCCGGGCCTTGTGAGCAGTCCTGTTTCGGTACATCTTTTGGCAGACCCGAATTGCCCGGTTGAAATCGCCCGCGAGCAGGCCAATGTCGTCCTGTCCCTGCCGGACAAAGCCCTCGACACTGCTGCGACCGTCGTTAAACTCGAATTTGAAAGTAAGCCCGAAATAAACTGACGGCCCAAAATTCCCCCCCCCCGACAGATGTTCGGCGTTACTGCCCGAAAACAAAAAAATAGTCCTGTCTTAACGCACAGGACTATTTTCTTTTGTTAACAGAAATCGCTGATTACGCTTTGAAGAACCGGCGTACGAGAATTCCCGCCGCCAGAATCATAAGCGTTGCTGGTTCCGGAATACTTTCGGTTACCGCCATTGTGATGTTGGCCCCGCTGCAGTAATCTGTTTCAAGGATACTGCCGGAGTACGACTGCCATAGTTTCGATACGCCCGCCGAACCGGTGCACGGGTCGATGAAATCAAAGGTGGCGTTTTCAGAATTGAAAAAACAGAACGTGCGCAACAAACGATGGACCTTCTACTCTTTCCCATTCTCCTGCCTCCGATTGGTCCTATAAATATGCTTGCATTATACTGACCACCCCAAAAAAAGTCAATCAGGGAAAACCACTAAAATTAATACATCCATTATCTCCTTTATTATCGGTCTATCCTTGACAATTGCCGGCTTGTCCATTAGCATTTTTTCTTCTGTTTGCTGACAAAAAGAGATTTTGTTTATGATAAAAATAGGTCCATTTGAGTTTCAATATCCGTTCTTTCAGGCGGCCATAGCGGGATATACCGACTACCCTATGCGAATGCTTGCCCGGCGTTTTGGCTGTCCGCTGGCATTTACAGGGGTAATGCTTGACAAAATAGCCCTTCATCCAAAGGCTATAAAAATGCCGCGATTCCGCCCTGCCGATGACGACCACCCGGTCGGTACTCAAATAATGGGGGATGACCCGAAGACCATTGCCCGCTCGGCAGCGGTTTTTCACCAGATAGGCTATGACCTGATTGACCTGAACTTCGCCTGCCCGGTCCCGAAGGTACTGCGGCGCCAGCGAGGCGGATATCTGATGCAAAAACCAGCCTTTATCCGCGAGACGTATCTTCGCACAAGGGAAGCAGTACCCTGCCCGGTCTGGATGAAAATCCGGGCTGGTTTTAACCAAAGCGAAGCGGCCCAGGAAGACTTCTGGCAGATTATCGAAAACGCCGCCGCGGATAAAGCGGATGCGCTGGCTATACACGGACGCACCGTCGAACAAAGATACCGCGGAAAAGCCGACTGGGATATCATCGCACAGGTCAAAAGAAAATTCCCAGCCCTGACGGTCATAGGAAGCGGGGATTTGATGGACGCCGGGGCCGCCGTTGAACGTCTGCAGCAAAGCGGCACTGATGCCGTCCTTATCGCCCGCGGGGCCATAGGAAACCCCTGGATTTTCGAAGAACTGGCGGCCCTGTGGCAGGGGCTGCCTATGCCAAAAGAACCCACCCTTGCCCGGCAGGCCCAGGTTATGCTGGAACATTTTGAGATGATTTGCCGACAATTGCCTATCCGCAAGGCCATTCCCTGCTTTAGGAAATTCGTCGCAGGCTACGTCAAACGCCACCCGCAGCGAAAAAAAACACTTCTTGACATTATGTCCGCCAAAGACAGCGAACAATTAGTCGGAGTCATAAGACAGCGATATGAATTATAAGGCCGGCGGCGAAAACACCTGTAACCTTTCCTCCACCGGAAGCGTCAATAATAACAAACAGTAAAAAAATTACATAAGCTCGCCCGAAAAAATGTGATTTTCGGGTATAATTCCGGCAGAAAGGTAAAAAGTATGAAAAGAATTGTCTTAACAATGGTTTTTTTGAATGTCTTATGCGGCGGGTTGATTTTTGCCGAACCGTTTAACGCCGCCCTTGTAAGTTCAGAGGCCGGCTGGGTTCTGCACGCGGATTACGACGCCTTTCGACAAACAGTTCTGGCAGAATGTATCCGAACCAGACTCCAGCAGCACAACATCGAACAAAAAATGCAGACCTTCAAGCGGATTTTCTCTTTTCACCCCATTGATGATGTAAGCAGCGTCCTGTTTTACGGAACCGATGCGGACCCCAATGGTGCGACAGTTCTGATTACCGCGAAATTCGACAGGAACATTCTGCTTAGTCTGCTTGAAAATCCGCAAACGTTCACTCACAACCAGCACACTATCTACAGTTGGGAAAACAGGAACGGACCCCGTAAGGGCCTGACAGAATACGGCGCCTTCTTCGGACAGGACAGAATTGTAATGAGCGGTACGATTGATACCGTCAAAAAGGCTATCGATGCACTTGACGGACGTGCGGCAAACGCCTCGGCGGATTCGTTTATGTCCGATGTCAAACCGACGCCGGGCCGATTTTTATATATTCAGGCCGACCGACTTGGCAAAATCACCGCCGCTGACCCAAAAGCAGTCCTGCTGCGTGAAACCGAGCATCTGCTGTTCACTGCCGGCGAAGACAAGGGCATCTTCAGCCTCCAGGCCGCTATGACGATTCCATCGCCGCAAAAACTTGTTGAAGTGGAGATGGTATTGCGAGGAATGCTCGCCTATGGGCTGCTGGCGACCGGGCAGAAAAGCCCCACTCTTGCGGCAGCGCTATCGGCCGTCAAGA
>JBGSSG010000321.1:0-19519 GCA_041737185.1 Anaerohalosphaeraceae bacterium | reverse complement strand
TTAATAAAGTTCTGTTAAACCGATGGGCTGCAAGCTTCGAAGCTTGTAGCCCATTTTGACAACGGCAGTTTTTAGTTACACTGGGCCTGTCAACCTCGATGAAGTGCCCAATGACCGGCGGCAAGGTAACGCCCGGCGTATGGTTCCAGAAGTCAATGGACGATTCGGTCAACAACGAAGACGAGCTTTACGCGGGTCTTTCTTACAGCCTGACATTCTAAAATCAGAAAACCAATCAACGAAAGAAGGCTGGTTCTGTGAACCAGCCTTCTTTATGCGCTGATATGACGCTACCAGGTCTGCGTCATCTGATATTCCAGAACCGCTGTCTGACCTGCCTGTGCGGAAACCGCAAATCTCGCCGTGAACGCGTCCTTTTTTTCGTGCTGATGACTTGTTTTGTCAATCCGCCAGTTCCTTCCCTGCGGAATCTTCTCATCGACAAAAACCGTTACCGCTTCTTCCTTGTGGTTGCGAATCTCAACCTTGCGCGTAAAAATCTCAAAACCCTTGCCATTCCGCGAATCAGTAAGCGTCTGCTCGGCGGCTATATCAAAAGCGTCGCCGATATAAAGCGAAACCTTTTCGTCTTTTGCGGTATGGTCGATGCGGTCCTCGCCGACAAACTCAAGGCTGTCGTCGGCAGTATCCTTCTTAAATACCCGCACCCGGCCTTTGGGCAGGGCGATGCCGAGCTGGTTTTCCTTTTTGTTCTGGAACTCGATTTTGACCTGCACTTTTTTTATGCCGCGTGTCAGCCAGTCCTGCACAGACGTCTCAAAAAGATATATTTTGCTCACCTGCACGTCGCGGACCGGGCTGAACAGCTCTATCTGCTTGACCTGGTTGTTGTTTATTGTGCTGGGCCTGCCGAGCGTGTAAAGGTGATACTCCATAAAGGGTTTTTCCTCGAAACCGGCTCCGGCCCCGTCCAATGCCATCATCTTCATTCCTCTTTCCATCATCGGGGCGGCCTGAGGCGCTTCGCGGCGGACATCGCCGGCGACAAGTTTTATCGTCGCATCCTTATAAGATGTGCCGCTGTTGTTGGTTACCGTAACCCAGCCGCCAAGGTCGATGGCGTCTTCCTTTTCGCTAAGCGTCGCGGTGTAATCGGCCTGCCAGCCGAGGCCGTCGGTTGTATAGGCGACCTGACAAAGCCCCGAAAATTTCTCCGCCGATTGTGCAAGCCATACAAGCGTCGGACGGGTCAGAAGCTCCTCGGGCTTTTTGGCAAGCTCTATCCGCTCAACCGAATCGCCGGAGACTATATTCATCCGGCCTGAAGGCTCCTGCAAAATCAGCGATTGTCCGTCGGCAGAGAGCAGAACTCCGCTTACCAGCGTCCCCTCGCCCGCACCGCTGCCTTTTACCTGAACCTGGATGGGCTGGTCGATGTACTTTTTCAAAAGACTTGTCGTGTTGACAAGGTCATACTCGTAATTCTGCTCCAGTATGACGGCCAGGCCGGGCTTGTCGAGGCATTCAAACAGAACGCTGGTCGGGTCAATCCGCGATGCGACGTCCGTGAACTGCAGCCGGTTGAGGCCCTGGCCGAAATCCATCAGACGCCGTTCCTTAACCACCGCGAAATCCTGGTTGTAAATCGTAATCGCCACGCCGGGCTGGGGGGCGTCCTTTTTTGCCGCTGCCTGAAATGACAATATCAGCCCCGTCAATACCAGTGTAAAAATGGTCTTTTTCATAGACTGCTCCTTAAAAGAAATGGTTTTTGTTTTCAAATCGCCCGTCTTGACAAGAGAAGGTATTATTTCAGGCTCGCTGCCCGATTGCATCGGCAAGCCGCTCCAGCGACTCTCTGGCCGGGCCGGGCTTTACCGAAGCCAGCGCCCTGGCCGCCTGGCAGGCGAAATCTTTTGCCTTTTGCCTTGCGTATTCCAGCGAACCGCTCCGCTCTAAAAGTAAAGCAAGCTTGCCACCTGGTTTTCCTGCCAGCTCATCGCGTCCGCCCGCGCCTGCGTTATGCAGAAAATGTATTACAGGCAGGGTAAGTTTGCCCTGGGCAAGGTCCGTCCGCAGCGTCTTGCCCGCTCTGGTCGAATCGCCGGTAATATCCAGAATATCATCTGTGATTTGAAAAGCAAGACCGAGGCAGCGTCCGTACTCGCTCAAAAGCCCGGCAACAGGCTCCCGTGCAGCGCTGCCCAGCGCCGCCAGATAACATCCCGCGGCAAAGAGGCTGGCTGTCTTTGCCTGTATAATCTCAAAATACTCATCCTGACTCATCTGCCAGCAGCCGCGACGCAGATTCTGAAGCAATTCGCCCTGACAAATCTGCTCTGCTGTCTGACTGAGCACTTTCGCCGCTGTCGGGATATTCAGCTCGGCGCCCGCCAGAAATGCCCTGCTTAGCAGAAAATCGCCCATCAATACGGCGGCCGTGTTGCCCCAGAGCACATTGGCGGTCGGGCCGCCCCGGCGAGTCCCCGCCTTGTCAATCACATCATCGTGCAGCAGTGTGGCCGTGTGCACAAGCTCCACAATCGCTGCAAGGTCTATATGCTCCTGGCGAAGCGAACCGCAGGCCTTGCCGGACAAAAGCACAATCGCAGACCGAAACAGTTTACCCCGACCGGCGCCGATGCTGTCGAGCTGGCGGTTCAGACCTTCGTCGCCGGTCAAAAGACGCTCGCGCAAATGCCGGCGGACAAGCTCCAACTGCGACTTGACAGGCTCAAAATATGCCGGAAACGTCGCCAAACGACCGGGCGTGGATTTTGGCGGGCTTGGCTTACGAGCGGGCATAGTCAAAAAATTTCTTTCGCAGAAGCCGCGTAACAGGCCCAGGCCTGCCGTCGCCGACAATCCTGCCGTCAATCTCTACCACTCCGATTACCTCCGCCGCCGTGCCGGTCAGGAAAAACTCGTCAGCAGTATATAAATCAAACCGCGTCAGATTTCTTTCCATCACGGGGATATTTTCTTCTTTGGCCAGGTTGACAACGACCTGCCGGGTGATGCCGTCCAGCGACCCTGCCTGCACGGGGGGCATAAAAAGTACCCCGTTTCTGACAATAAATACGTTGTCCCCGCTGGCTTCCGCAACAAAGCCCTGCTGGTTATACATAATCGCCTCGGCGGCCCCGGCGTCTATCGCCTCTATCTTGGCAAGAATGTTGTTGAGATAATTGAGACTTTTCACCTGCGACGGCAGCGACATCGGATGATTCCGCAGCGTCGCTGCGCTTACCGCCTTTATCCCGTTCTCGTACAGTTCTTCAGGATAAAGCTGGATGTGAGCGGCGATGATAATGACGCCGGCTTTCTTGCACAAAAAGGGGTCCAGCCCCAAATCTCCTATGCCCCGTGTTATAATCAGACGGATGTACCCGTTTGCAATATGATTTTCCTGCACCGCCTTTTCCATCGCATCGGTCAACTCATTTGCGGACATCGGGACAACAAGACGGATAGTCTTTGCCGACTCGAACAGCCGTTTGAGGTGGGCCTGCCTCTCAAAAATTTTGCCGTTATAGACGCGGATTCCTTCAAACACGCCGTCGCCGTAAAGCAGACCGTGGTCAAAGACCGAGATTTTCGCGTCTTCTTTATCGACAAACCCGTTGTCTATCCAAATCTTCATTGCCTCACCTCTCTTTGTAATCGGGGCATTTAAGACATCCTGTCACACAATCCTGCCGTCGGCCAGACGGATTACCCGACCCGCCTGGCAGGCTATCCGCTCATCGTGCGTAACCATTAGAAGCGTCTGACCCTGCCGATTCAGGTCTTTGAGAACCTTTAAGATATCATTTCCTGTCTTAGAGTCAAGGTTTCCGGTCGGCTCATCGGCCAAAAGCAGCTTGGGCGAGTTTATAAGGGCACGCGCTATGGCAGTCCGCTGGCGTTCCCCGCCGGAAAGCTCATACGGCTTGTGCCGAACCCTGTCCGCCAGCCCCATAAGCTCCAGCAGTTCCATTGCCCGGCGACGGATATTGCCGCGACGGAAAATCCACCCGACGGGCCGATGCCCCACCATCGCCGGCAGGCACACATTTTCCAGCAAATTCAGTTCATCCAGTAAATGATAAAACTGAAACACAAATCCTACCTCCCGGTTGCGAAAAGCGTTCAGTCCTCTGCCGCCAAGCTTATCCAGCCGTTTGCCCTGGAACTCGACGGTACCGCCGTCGGGCCGGTCAAGTGAGCCGAGTATATGCAGCAGCGTACTCTTGCCGCTGCCGCTTGCGCCGGCAATAACGGCAAACTCCCCGTCCGAAACGCTCAAATCCACCCCTTTGAGCACCTCCAGCCGGCTTTTGCCCATCCGGTACGATTTATAAATCCCGCTGGCCTTTAATATCTGATCCATTTTTACCTTTTGCCTTTTGCCTTTTTTTTATACCTGGCTTACCTGCAATACCCGAACCGCATCCTGCCGGGCCGCCTCGGCGCTCGGCAGAAATGCCCCGAATAAACACGAACCAACCGCGAAAAATCCAATCGCCGCGACCACCGGCCAGCTCACCTCGTTAGGTATCCGCCCTATCGCGTATATCGTCCGGTCCCACAATTGCCAGTGGTAATGCTCAAACAGCCATCCCTCAAGCTCATTTATCCGCCACAGAAATACCCATCCCCCGACAATCCCGACAGCAGAACCCAGAACGCCCACAATCGCAGCGTAGCCCATAAACACGCCGCCAATCTCCAATTGAGACATACCTATGCTCTTGAAAATCCCGATGTCCCTGCTTTTATGACCGACAACCATATAAAAGACCACAAACACTATAAAGACAGTGATTATCCCGAGCATTACAAAAAGAAAACTCATCATCGCCTGTTCCTTCTCCATCGGCGCAATCATTTCACGCCGGTACTCCTTCCAGCTTTGCACGCGAACATCGCCAAGCGTTTCTGCGCCTCCTTGCTCCTTTTTCGACGCGGCAAACTCCTGCCAGAGTCCGCGAACCCGCTCTGTCCCTTCGGAACTCTTCACGCCCTGCGAGAAACGAATATGAATCGCGCTTATCCTGGCCGGCGGCCCGTCCATCCCGCAAAGACGTCGAGCCTCTTCGAGCGGGATATAAATCATCTGCCCGTCGGGCTTGACAAGGCCGCTGTGGCTGACGTCGCTGAAATAAAATTCTCTGCTGCTTACAAGGTCAAGCCCACCTCGCGCCAATCCGCCCTTTTCTGTCAGCGGAAAACTGCTCAGCGTAAGCCGCATCAAAGGCGGCCTTTCAGAATGTACGTAATTCCCGTCCGCGTCCCTGCCGCCCATCAGGTCAACGCCAACTACACAACCGATAAGCTCCGGCCCATACAAAGGCTCAAACGCACGCCGCGGGTCTTTGGCATTATAATAAAGAGTCTGCCCGAAACCGGTGGCAAGACTATGCCCGGCGGGGTCTATGCCAAGAAACTCCACGCCGAAATTCGTCTGCGAACCAGGCATACCGAGCAGCCCGACGCCATATACAGTGGCCGATACCGCGCGGACTAAACTTTGAGATTTCAAAAGCGCTGCGAACTCGTCGCCATAGCAGAATCCTACCAGCGAGTCGGCGGCCACCACGCAATCGCCCGTAAAATCGTGATTCTTCTGGCGAAAATCCCGCACCAGCCCGCTCATCACCGTCATCACCACCACCACGATAAACACGCATAGCGCCACCGCCGAGGCCGCCAGAATTGAAATCCCTCGGCCAAAAAAATACCTTAACGACAGTTTCCAGCCGTACATCACTCGTACCTCAGGATTTTCACCGGCTCAACGCGGGCCGCCGCTATCGCCGGAATAAGAGCCCCGACAGCCGCGGCGCCGACAGCCGCTATACAAATCCAGCCCGTCCAGCTCCAGTCAACCACGTCAGGTATCCTGTCAAACATATACGTGCTTGCCTTCCACAGCTTAAGCCCCAGAAAACGCAAAATCCATCGCTCTATCTGGTTAATATGCGACACAATACACCAGCCAAGCAGCACGCCAAGAGCCGCCCCTGCCGCCCCGTTGAACATCCCGAACAACACAAACATACCCGAAACTGAAAAAGAACCCGCCCCGCAGCTTTTGACTATCGCGATGTCCTTGCGCTTGGTCAGCACAATCAGATAAAAAATACAGAACACCAGCAGCACCACGCCGAAACTTACAACCCCGAATATCAACATCAGAACATCCATCTGCTTGCGGTACTCAGCCGTCATTATCGCCTGCATTTGCCTCGAACTATCCACGCTCAAGCCGTACGCCCAATCCCAGCGGCCAACGGCAAAATCCTGCCATACTCCACGTATCATCGCCATTGCCCTGTCCGGCTCCGCCCCGGCGGCAAGACGAATCTGGATTACATCGGCCACCGGCCCGGCCCCCGGATATAAAACATCCGAAAGGCTTTCTATCGGTACATATACAAAATTCCGGTCAAACTCATACACCCCCGTCTGCACAACATCCGAAATGGTAAATCGAAGAACGCGCCTCTGGAATTTCGCCGCCCGCGATTCCTCATTGGCCGACGTATTCTCCACAAGCCTGCCCGTGGTCAGCGCAACGGTTGTCCCGACCATCGAGCGCACCTTTTCCATATCATAATTATCGGTTCGCTCGTCGGGACTTGCGATAACGCCGATGCCCGCAAAACCGCCCTTCTGCCCGGCGGCGCCGAAGCCGACCTTGTCGTCCTCAAGCCCGCTCTGACACAGCAGCGAACGCTTCATCGGAACCACCTCAAACCTGCCCGGCAGCGCAATCCCCCAGACCTGCACCGCCCGGACCCTGCCCGCCCCTGCCAGCAAAAGTCCCTGACCGGAAAGCACGGGCGTCGCCGATTCCACCTGTCCGCAGGTCTTCAGCCGGGCAATCAGCTCGTCATACTCCGAAATCACCCTGCCGGGGGGACATCGCATTACCACATCCCCCATCTGACTGCCGGCGCTGTCAAGCACCGCGCCGATAAAACCGTTAAACAGGCTCGAAACCGCCACAAGCAGGGCGGTGCACAGAGCCACCGCCGCTATGCTCAATAAGACAATGCGCTTTCGGCTAAGATAACGCAAAGACAGCAATAAGCTCCACTGCTTCACCTGGCTTTATCTTCCCCTGTCTGGAATTTTTTACTCTTTTCTCTCCGGCTTGAGCAACGGGAACAGGATTACGTCCCGAATACTGGTAACGCCGGTAAGCAGCATCACAAGCCGGTCAATGCCTATACCAAGGCCGCCGGCGGGAGGCATTCCGTATTTCAGCGCAGTCAGAAAATCCTCGTCCATCCGCGCCATAGAGTCTTCCTGCGCCTGGCCGCGAAGCTGTCTGCGGAAATTTTGCTCCTGAATATCCGGGTCGTTCAGCTCCGTATATGCGTTGGCTACCTCCATGCCGGCGATATACAATTCGAAACGCTCGGCAAAACGCGCATCTTTCCTGCTGACCCGCGTAAGCGGACATATCGCCGCGGGATAATCAATCACAAACGTCGGATTGACAAGCTTGTCCTCCGCCGTCGCCTCGAAGACATCGTTTATCACCACCGCGTCATCCTTGTCCGCTTCGTGCAGTCCGAGCTGGCGCGCCTTCTGACGAACAGATTCCATATCGTCCATATCACATTCGCCGTACTGACGCAAAAGCTCGGCATATCTGACGCGCCGCCACGGACGGCAATAGTCCACCTCGAACTGGCCGAACCCTATCTTCGTCCCGGAACAGTACTTCTCTACAAGCAGGCTTATAAGCTCTTCGGTAAGGTCAGCCATCACATCGTAATCCGCGTACGCCTGGTACAGCTCAAGCATCGTGAACTCCGGGTTGTGCCGGGTGCTGAGCCCCTCGTTGCGGAAATTGCGGTTTATCTCGAAAACCTTTTCGATGCCGCCTACAAGCAGACGCTTGAGATAAAGCTCCGGCGCGATTCGCAGAAACAAATCTATATCAAGTGCGTTGTGGTGAGTTGTAAAAGGCCTGGCCGCGGCGCCGCCGGCCTGCGGCTGCATCATCGGCGTCTCGACCTCGACAAATCCCCGCCCGCAAAGAAAATCACGTATCGAAGAAACAATCGCGCTGCGCCGCAAAAACCGTTCCATCACCTCGGGATTGGCCCACAAATCGACATACCGCTGCCGGTACCGCAGCTCGGTATCGGACAATCCGTGAAACTTCTCCGGAGGAGACAGCAGCGACTTGCTCAAAATCTCGACGCGGTCGGCCCATACCGTAAGCTCGCCTGTCTTTGTCCTGCCAAGCGTCCCGGCCGCGAAAAACAAATCGCCCAGGTCAAGCAGCTTGAGAAACTCCCACTGCTGCGGCAAAAGCTGTTTGCTCAACCCTATCTGAATCGTCCCGCTCGAATCACGAAGCGTCATAAATATCAGCTTGCCTATGTCACGGTACAGCACAATTCTGCCGGCACATCCGGCACGCTGGCCCTGGTCCGACTCGACATACCGGGCGCGAACCTGCCCGGCAGATTCGATTCCGTCAATGCGCCTGCCGTAAGGCTCTATCCCAAGCCGCTCTATTTTGTCTTTCTTCTCTCTTCGCTGCTGCTCAAATTTACTTGCCGGCTCGTTCAATGCCCCGTCCCTTCGCTTGTATTCTCCCGGACCTGCGTCTGGGCAACCGACCCGGCTTTAGGCTCCGGCAGTTCCAGCGCTATTCCCTTATTTATCATTTTGGTCTGAACCACCAGCAGCGCCGCCGAAAGCTGCGGGTCGGAATCCAGCGTCTGTTCCAGCGAGTGCCGCTTGTCATCCTCGTCGCTGCCCTCGTGCCCCGCACGGAACAGCACATCGTTGTCCCTCTGAACGTCGAGCATCTCTTTAAGCTCGTTGCCTGAAAGCTCAACTGCGACATCCGGCGCAATCCCCCAGTCTTTGCGCCCCTGCTTTTCCGCCTGGTAGCGGTTTCTTACCGGCTGGTCGCTCGGCAAATGATAATACGCCACCGTATATTTAAGCTGCGAGCCGCCTCCGGTATAGGGCGTTACCACCTGCACGCTGCCCTTGCCGTAGCTGCGCTGACCGACCAGCGTGGCCCGCCTGTACCTGGCGTCCTGCAGCGCACCTGCCACAATTTCAGATGCGCTGGCGGAACCCTCGTTTATCAGCACCACCATCGGATAATCAGGATGAGTGCCCCTGCGGTGCGCAATCTCATAAGTGGCAAATCCGTGACGCGGGCTGCTCTTGACAATAACCCCTTCGGACAGAAACAAATCCGCCACGTCCGTGGCGCTGTTAAGATACCCGCCGCTGTTATACCGCAAATCCAGCACAAGCCCTTTGAGCCCGTCCTTTTCCAGCCCCAACAGCGCCGCGTCGAGGTCGGGACCGGTCGATTCCGTAAACGCCGTTAGCCGCACATATCCCACACGATTTACCGGGTCCAGCAGATAATCCCATGCCCCGTCCGGATTGCGCCGCCAGCCCCGCAGCGGCTGAACCACTATCGTATCGCGCGACATCGTTACATCCCAGACCCTGCCCGTGGAAGGCCTGCGAATTGTCAGCGAAACCTTCGTCCCCCTCGGCCCGGTTATCTTGCTGACGGCACAGAATATCGTAATCGGCTCGGCTGACTCGCCGTTGACCGCAATTATCTCATCCTCCGCGTCTAAGCCGGCGCGATACGCAGGCGTATCCGGCAGCAGGCTGTTTATTTTGATTGCCTTGCCCGGCTTGGAAATCTCCACGCCTATACCGCTGAACTGCTGCGTCATCGACTTCTCAAAATCCCGCACAAACCACGGCCACACAATGTTGGTATAAGGGTCCAGCGACTCCAGAGTCGCCTCGGCAAACTGCGCTATCACAATTTCCTGCGGCAGATTGAGACTTACGCTATTGAGCGCTATAACCTCGTCAAAAACTCTTGCCAGCGTCCCGGGCAAATCGCCTGCGCCGGCTTTTTCATTCAAACCGGCTTCAATCGCCGAAAGACCCGTCTGCCATTTTTCCTCCTGCCCGGCCCCAGCCTTCCAGGCAAGATTCTCATGGCTTTCAACAAGTACCCTGCCCAGCCTCCTGCATTGGCCAAGCCCATCGCGGGCCATCTGCATAAAATCAATCCCGTTGACGTAATTGCCCTCAAGGGCCTGCACCGCCCGCAGAAACATCGCAGGCTCAACGCCCTGGTATCGCTCCATCGCCGCCTCGCCGCAACCGCTGTCCTTGAGCGAAAGCTCCAGAGACGCAAGCTTAGTCAACTCCTCGACCTTGTCCTTGTACTCCTTATTGTCCTCGTACAGCAAAGTCAGCCAGTAATATCCATGTGCGTACGCGTCTATCCATTTGCCCTGACTTTCAAACTCCCGCCCGCGGGACAACGCCTGCTCTATCGCCTTTTGCACCTCCGGACGCGCCGTGACCGATTCCTTCTGTTCCTGACCGCTGTAATCCCTTGCCCTGATCGCCGCGGCGAGTATCTGGTCAATATCATTGACCTCGGCTATCTTTCCCGACAGCTTGCCCGAAAGCTTATCAAGCTCTGTAAGCTGCTCGGCCAGAGCCTTTTGCCTGCTCTGCTCGCGCCTTGCTTTTATCCGGTCATATCGGTCAAGAATCTCCGCAAGACGGGCGATACTGACGTCGTCCTGACCAGTATCCAGAAATGAACAGACCTGTCTGGCGCCGGCAAAATCACCGCTCAAAATCCGCTCTGCCACCGCGTCAGCCGACGAATTGACAAGCGTATTGGCCGTCGTCGCCGCCGGCGGAGAAACCATATTCACATCCGCAGGCCCGTTAGGCTCGCCAGGCTCGCTGAGGCCCTTGCACCCAGCCGCCGCAACGCAAAACGAAACCAAACAGAAAACAAACAAAAACTGCATCAGACTATGCCGCCGTCTCCAGAACACAAATCGCGCCTTTCAAAAAAACATCCGCCGCGCAGACCGACAGGGCGGAATATCAAAAATCCCAGCCCAAAGGGCTGTCCGCATTTTTGATATTTAATTTTTGATTTTTAATATCTCAAAGTACGCCGTCGGTCAGTTTGAGATATTATAGACACTCTGCCGCCTTGCCCACACAGCCCAGCACGGCCAGTTTATGCTTTACCATTTGCTTTATCGCGTCCCGGCCGGGGCCGAGGTATTTGCGCGGGTCAAACTCCGCCGGCTTTTCCGCGAACACCTGCCGAATTTTGGCCGTAAGAGCCATCCGAAGGTCTGTATCAATATTGACCTTGCAGATTGCCATTTTCGAGGCCCGCGTAATCGCACTTTCCGGCACGCCCATCGCGTCGGGCATCTTGCCGCCGTACTTGTTTATAAGGTCCTTGAACTCCTTCAGAACGCTGCTCGAACCGTGCATCACCAGCGGATACCCGGGCAAAAGCCTGCCTATTTTCTCAATTACGTCAAACGCCAGTTTCGGTTCGCTCTTGAACTTGTACGCCCCGTGGCTTGTCCCGACCGCCACCGCAAGAGAATCGCAGCCGCTTCGTTCCACAAACTCCGCCGCCTGGTCCGGGTTTGTCAGGTTCGCCGAAACATCCTCTACGCCCTTTACGTGCTCCTCAATCCCGCCAAGCTGACCCAACTCCGCCTCCACCACCACGCCCCGGCCGTGAGCATAGTCGGAAACCTGCTTAGTCCGCTTTATGTTCTCCTCGAACGAATAGTGAGAGGCGTCTATCATCACCGACGTATATCCGTCGTCAACGCACTGTTTGCAAAGCTCGAACGTGTCCCCGTGGTCAAGATGCATCACCACCGGAATATCGGGGTTCTCGGCCGCCACCACGTCGATAATCGCCCGAAGATAGCTCATCTTCGCATACTCACGCGCTCCCTTGGATATCTGGAGAATCAGCGGGGCCTTCTCTTCGGCAATCGCATCCGCTATCCCCTGCGTTATCTCCATATTGTTCACATTGAACGCGCCCACGGCGTAGCCGTTTTTGTACGCCATCTCAAACATTTTTTTTGTCGTTACAAGACCCATACCTGCTCCTTAGTTTTAATTTTTGAAATTTTATCTACTCTTCCCGTCCGGCCCCGACAAGACCGGTGTACCGCCGGGAGCCAATCGAAACTTCCTTGACGCCTTCAGGCCAGATGCTCAGCGACACCGTTTGTCTGTCCAGCGACTGGTCGAGCGAAACTGCCAGCGCATAATACAAACGATGATACCTTCGCACAATCGCCAGATCGCTCCGAACGCTCTTGCCGTAATCAAAATTATACTCCTGCGAAAACATCGCGTAATACCTGCTGCCAAGCGCGTATGTCATCGCCGCCACCACGGAATGAGAACCCTTCTCATAAACCCCCTCCGACGGAATCTCAATGCCGACAGGACGAAGATACCTGCTGCCCAGATAAAAACTTATATCGGGATAAACATACCTCGCAAGACCTGCGTCAAACTGCTGCACGACCCCGCTTTCAACGTCATAATTCATATCGCCCAGCGCCGTTGTAACATCTGAGACCCGCCATTGGGCCTGGGCGTTCACGCTGTCGCGCACCAGCCCCCAGTAGCGGTCGTTGCGGCGAGCAAAAACCGGTATCGACGGGTCGCTGAACACAAACTTCGCAGGCCCGTAAAGCTCCCGCTGCTCCAGAGGATTCCACATAGGCCCCTGGGCCGAGTCCGCATCATTGCCTACCCATGTCGCATCAACATCTAACCGCAGCCAGTCCACAGCTTGCCGGTTTTGCCCCTGCCCGCGGTGCGTCTGCCACCGCTGCGAAACCCCAGCGTTCACCACATCACGCATCTTGATACCAGACTCGTTCTGCTCATATCCTGTCGCCTCAAAGTGCGGCACCACTATATGCCTCAAACCTTCGAGGTCCCAAAGCCTGCTACGAACCTGCGGGTATTCCTTCCAGAACATCGTCGATGCCCGCAGCCCCGCCTCGCCAAGTACCGCGTTATCTTCAGGGCCGCTGTCCCGGCCGCTTAGCGACAAGTCAAATCCGTCCTGGTCTTCATATCCATACGTGCCGGCCACGTATGGCACCAGCTTGAACGTCCCAAAAAGCATCGGCCAGTCCAGTTCATTGCGCGTCGCGCCATAGCTGTAAAATTTTTCCGAGCCGTGTTCATCAAGGTCTTCGTCGTACCGGTCCCGAAGCCTGCTCAATTGCCAGTCGCTGTACCAGGAGAGCCTATGCTCAAAAACAGACTGGCCCTTGAGGTGATACTCAATCGTCGGCAGTTCCTCGGTGGTCGTTTCAAAATCGTTTATCCGGCCCTTGCCGAGTATCGAAAACGCCCAGTTGTCGCGTATTCGCTTAAGATGTATCAGCGTCTCCTGGCCCTTGTCATTGTAGTATTCGTCCCTGTACATCCACTCAAGAAAATTACGGTCCGACAAATATCCAACCTCAATCGTCGCCTGCCAGTCCTGCGGCAGATACTCACGATGCCGAAGACTGAACCTGCCCCGAATATCCTGATTCGCATCTATGTTCCTGCGGTAATCCGCCCGGCCAAGGTCGTCCTCGCCGCGGTTTTTCATAATATAACCCAGCACGCTGCCATACGCATCGTCGCGCTCGTATTCCGCCTCTACTCCCGCCCCAGGACCCCTCTTGCTGAAATAGTCCACCCCCAGCAGCGCTTTGGAGCCGGGCTGCTCACGCCATCCCAAAAGCCGCCAAAGGTGCCAACGCGTCTCTATCGACGTGCCGAACTCATTATCATTGCTAAACCGAATACTGCTCAGCGGCAAATCCGGACGAATAAAATTCGTCCGAAGCGTCGGCCAGCGGAAAAATGTAAAATCACCAAACTTGGCGCTTACGTCGTACAAACGCCCGTCATATCTCGCCGCCTCGTCCGAAACCGCCTGCTCTTTCTGGCGACCCTCAAGTGCCTGGCCTGTCAAAAGCACCATTTGCGACGCGGTAACGCTTACCTGCGGAAAATAAAACTCGCTGCTGGTCAAAGTTACGCCCTCCGCCTCAAACACCTTTTCGCTTATCCGCCGAAGCGTTTGTGCCCGAAGATATATCGGTATCCCGCGATTCTCGTCAAAGACCCGCATCTCAGCGTTGACAACAATCGCCCGGCGATTCTGGAAATCATAACAAATCTCATCGGCACGCGTCGTTCGCTGACCCTCGGTCATTACTATATTGCCCTGAAGATAAACATCCCTGACCTGCCCCTGTGCAATATCCCTGCCGCTTCGCTGCGAGGCCGTCTCAAACTGACCGGATTGATAAAATAAAACCGCCCTGTCCGCCTGGAACTCTATCAGGTCGCCCTGCTCATTCTGTTTTTGCCAGATATAAAACCTGCCCGATATCGTAATCGCTTCCTGCCCGTCGGCAAGCTTTTGTTTCTCTATCACAGGCTCCGGATCCCAGACCGCAGCCAAATGCACCGGATATGCGTACACCGGCTCAACAGGCTCAACTGCACTCTTAACAGGCTCCCCCCCAGCCGCATCGGCTGCCGCATCCCGCCCTTTGAGCGCATCGAGCACGCCGAACGGCTTCTTCCTGACAGTCTCGCCAGCCTGCGGCACAAGCGCCGTTGCCGGTATGCCTGGGCCTTGCTGGACGCCGGACCTGGCAAAACCGGCGCGTTTATACAGTTCAAGCTGCTCAATCTGTTCGCACGAAACCTGCTCCTGACGCTCTGCTGTAACAAGTACCTGTCCTGTAACAAGAAAACATACAACCAGCGACCCCGCCCCTTCAACCATCGCGTTGCTTAGCTGCGTCGTTCGGCCCTTGCCCCCCTGCTCTATACGAACCCGACCTTCAGCATACACCATCGCGCGGTAAGACCCCTGTTCCAGCGTCCCCGCCGCCGGCCTCTGCGCTTCTAACCATATCACGCCCTTCGCTCCGGACAGACGATTATCGCCGACCGTCAGCGAAAAACCATCCTCGAACAACAGTATATTTTCTCCAGATTCGCCGCTTTGCCTGCAAACCCGTATCGAAGTGCCGGACAAGTGCAAATCCTCTCCCGCCAACAACCCCGCTGAACTCTGCTGGGCACCGGGTAATCCCGACCCCAGCAGGCCGACCATCGCCAGTATCGCCAATCCGCTCGCCATTGGTTTATGTCCTTGATAATTACGGCAACCCTGCCGTTTAGCCTTTGGTACTTCCGCTCGACGGGCGATTATAGCCGGTTTGACTCCTATTTCCAGCCAAAAAAAACATTATCAACCTCTCCTCGCGGGGATAAAAATCCCGGCCCGCCGGGCCGTCCGCCCCATTATTCATTATTCATTTATCAATAATCCATAAACAATAATCAATTTCTTTTGCCCCTGTTCTACCTGTCCGAATGATCCGATTCCCTTTTTCCCATTTCACAATTGCCAACTTTCAATTTTATCAAAACCTCATATTTTGCATCTCGCGAGGTAAAATGGGAACAGTTCTTTCGATAACAAAAGGTTTATTCTTTGAGTTAAAATAAAATTTAATTACAACATTAATCTCGCTCTCATAAAAGTTTTTATTTTCAAGTGTTGAGCTTTTACCACTACCTACAACTTTGAATGATTGATTTATTGAAGATATTGATTGAGGAAAAAATGAAGTAGCAACTTCATTTCGTATCGGACCTGGGCCGCTATACCTACCACTACTACCGCCCTGACCTACTGTTAAAAGCACAGATTTGGCTCGTTTAAATTGTACGTCAGATAGAAAAAATTCTACTTTATCTATGGTGCAAATAGTACCTCCGTCATTTCTTGTAAGAAACTCACAACAAAAACTAAATTCCGCTTGGCCTCCTTGTGCGTAAAAAAATATATCATTAATTTCAGGAGATGCAGGTGTAGGCAACATTTTATATAAAACAAAATAACCTGTAATGCCACTGCATATAGTTATTACTGAAGCTATTAAATTAAACAATCTTGTCTTTTCTTTTACCCAGCAATTGCATACGGCGAGAAGTGTCATGAAAATACAAAATAGAGCAAGTACAATACTCATTTATAGTCTCCCATAATTACAGAAAAACCAAAAGTAATTTAAGGTGTCGGATACCTTCTGGCTTTTCATTTTTTTCTTTCAACCTCATTTCTTTAGTCCTGCGTAGCCGGTTTCTTCGTAGCTTCAGCGAAGTAGAACAGCAAAGCAGGATTATCATATCGAAGCAAATTTCCCGCACCGCCTTTTTTCGCCCAATTTTCTACTCACTCGCCTGCCAGTTCGTCGAGGCCTTCTTGCTCAGAATTCACCGGCCACCTTTAGGCGATCAGAGTTGACCCACTTCTCCAATCCCCAAAGGTTTTTGTAAACTTATTTGCTATGGTTTCCACTGAAGCAGTCCCTCTTTCCCGGGATTGGCTGCACCATCTTTTTCGCGCCACTTGAATTTAACTAATACTGCTACATTAAGCTTCTTGGCTAAAACGAACGTCAGATGCCAAGCACGATTGGCATCAACATTCTGGAAAGAAACACCGGTTCCAGGCAAAGGAGAATAACCGTCGGTGTTCACCTGTCCTTCCTTGACTGGGACAGAAATACTTTGTAATTCATTTATCGGTATTTGCTTCTCCAGCGATATTTTTATAGCACAGATTAATAAGCTGTTCCATCTATTCGTCATCTGTGAGCCAATTCTTGCTTCAATTATTTTCGTGTGACGAAGATTAGGTGGCTCATCAGGCCGAAAAGATAGTATCCCTGCCGTAGTTCCAAAAAATGGTTGAGGTTTAGCAGTCGCATTCTTTATTGGCAGAGCAAGCGGTGGCTGCAAGGGAGGCGGTATTCTATTCACCGTCGCTTTAATAAAATCTTGGGCCTCTTCAACGTTAATCGGAAAGCCCTCCTCAGCTACTAACTCAACAAGTGCATCTGGTAAACTTGGGTATGGTGGCTCTAAAATCAATCTTCTTGCTTGAGGTAGCGAGTCTTCCATTGTCCTTTGTTTGTCGTTTAATAGCCGGTATTTTTGTGCTTCGCGGACAGCATTGCCGTTTTCAATTTCAGATTTCTTGAGGAATGTACATAGTGAAACCTCAATGCCATCCAAATCGTCAGTTAATAAGTCGACCACCTTAAAGCACTTCTCTTCGAACTTCCCACCGCTTTGTGACAGATAAAATCGCCAGATTTGTCCGTCAGTAATTATACTAAAAGAGGCCGTATTGTCTCTATTATAGTCCCGTAATTGGAGTTCTGCTTTTTGTAGTGTATCGCTCGAAATTTTACCTACAGCCTTAACTTCAATAAATACATCCGGCCGCCGTGATGTTGAAAAAAGAGCTATATCAACTCTCGTACTGTCTTCATAGGGCGTCGCACTATATTCAGAATTAACCTCGCAAGGATCCCATATGTTCCATCCCAATTTTTGCAACACTCGCGCAACCAAAGATAAACGAACGTGCTCCTCATTTTTGTAGGCTAAATTTGCAATCTTTTGACGAATATCACTGATTGTGTCTTTCATGTCTCATTTTCTCCTAACCTAACAATGATTATACAGTTTTATACGCCTTTTGCCCTGTTTACTTGAAACATAAATCACCGGACAGGATACGTCCTTTTCCCCCGTTTTTCAATCTTCTTTTCCTTTTCTTCTCCAATCGTCCACTTTATCCGCCTCTAGCGGATTGTCCGCCTTAGGCGGATCGTAATTCGTCAATCCTTTGTGCCTTTGTTTTGAACATCCGCCAGAGGCGGATAAATTTGAAAATTCGTGCTTAGAATCCCCACTTTCGTGAGGACAAGTTTGTTTCGGATTTAGATATTCAGGTTAGGCGGTCCAGTTTTTCGTATCCTCCGCGCTAATAGCTTCAGTAGGCATTTATAATGCCACATAGAAGACCTTGAAGCACTGCTACATAAATTGATTAGAAGACACGGTTGACATTTATGGACACATACTATAATATGTCCACAAATGTCCATAGAAAGGGAAGGTTTTTAATGCAGTTGACAGTACGAGATGTTGCCCGGCTATTTACGGTCAGTGAAAAAACCGTATATCGCTGGCTTGACCAGCAATCGCTGCCCGGCTATCGAGTCAACAGCCAATACCGTTTTAACCGTGCGGAATTGCTGGAATGGGCAATGGCTCACCGTATCAATGTTTCGGCGGAACTTTTCAGTGAACCCGAATCCGCAAATACACGGCTGGAAAGTCTTGCCGAGTCTATAAAAGCCGGCGGCATTTATTATCGTGTCGGCGGCGCCGATAAGACTTCCGCATTGCGGTCAGTAGTCGAACTTATGCACCTGCCGTCGGAGGTTGACCGGGAATTTCTGCTCAATGTACTTCTTGCCCGCGAGGAAATCGCTTCGACCGGCATTGGCGAAGGTATTGCCATACCGCATGTCAGAAATCCTATCGTATTACATGTGCCTGAGCCGACTGTTTCGCTGTGCTTTCTCGAAAAACCAATCGAATTCAAAGCCATTGACAACAGGCCGGTATATTGTCTGTTTACCATTATAAGCCCTACAGTCAGGGCACACCTTCATTTGCTGTCGCGATTGGGTTTTGCTCTGCGAGATGCAAAACTCAAAAACGCAATTGAAACTCAGGCGTCGCGAGAGGATATTTTTTCTCATGTCGCCCGCGTCGAGGCCGAACTTGACAAATCGAAATCTGCAATGTCAGAGCCTGGGGAGAAGTCATAATGTCAGTCGTGTTGGCTGGTATATGTTTTATCATATTTATGGGGGCGGTTTCCCTTTTTATCAAAGACGGAAAGATTAGTACACGTCTCGGCGCAGCAGGCGTTATTGCCGGCTCTGTGCCAGCGGTTATTGTCGCAGTCAATGTGCTGTACAGCGGTAAAGCGATTTTGCTCAAGCTTCCCTGGCAGGTGCCATACGGTTCGTTTTATGTTGAGCTTGACAGTATTTCGGCTCTGTTTCTAATCCCGGTTCTGCTGGTATGCTCGGTTGCCGCGGTTTACGGCTGCGGATATATGCTTTCGTACAAAGGCCGCAGGCTGGGCATACCGACATTTTTCTTTAATATGCTCGCCGCGAGTATGGCAATGGTTTTAATGGCTCGCAACAGCATACTATTCCTGATGGCGTGGGAAATTATGTCTTTGGCATCGTATTTTCTTGTAACTTTCGACGACGAACATGAGTCTGTTCGACAGGCCGGCTGGATTTATCTTGTCGCTGCTCATATCGGTACGGCGTTTCTTCTGGCATTTTTCATTTTACTGGGGAAGTACAGCGGCTCGCTGGATTTCGACCGTTCCGGTATGCTCCAAACCGCCGCTCCCGCAGCAGTATCCGGACTGTTTCTGCTGGCTCTGGTTGGATTTGGAACAAAGGCCGGCATTATGCCTCTGCATGTCTGGCTGCCTGAAGCGCACCCGGCTGCGCCCAGTCATGTATCGGCAGTGATGTCGGGCGTAATGATTAAGATGGGTATCTATGGCATTATTCGCACGATTTTTATTTTGCCTGACATTGAGGTCTGGCAGGGATGGCTCTTAATCGGCATCGGCGCCGTGTCCGGAGTATTGGGAATCCTCTTCGCTCTTGCGCAGCACGACATCAAACGAATGCTCGCTTATTCCAGCGTCGAGAACATTGGAATAATTTTCATAGGACTTGGTTTAGGCGTGGTCGGCATTGCCGGCGGC
>JBGSSG010000274.1:0-4554 GCA_041737185.1 Anaerohalosphaeraceae bacterium | reverse complement strand
GAATTTGACGCTGAATTGCCGGCAAAGGCGTTTGAAGCTGTCGATGCGTTCTTTGGATAATCAGTTGTCCTGCGGCGGCGAAGGGACGGCCTGTCTTGCCTCGTTCCTTGGTGACTGCGGTCAGAATGACCCGGCCCTTTTGGCGGCGAACAAAGAGAGCGTGCAGCTTGTAATGTGTGCGCTGGAGCAGCTTGAAGAAGACCATCGGGTTGTGCTGGTTCTGCGAGAGATTGAGCAGATGAGCTACGAGGAGATTGCCGAAGTTCTGGGGCTGGAGCTTGGGACCGTCAAGAGCAGGCTCAGCCGTGCCAGAGTCGCGTTGAAGGACCATTTACAGGCGGTCTTGTTATGAATGAGAAAGAAAAAATCGAGTTGGAAGAACTGCTGAGCGGCTGTCTTGACGGTCAGCTTAGCGAAAGGCAGCATACCGAACTGCGCCGTCTTATGGAACATCAGACGCAGTTGAAGGAGCAATTGAGGCTGCTTGAAAAGCAAAGAGAGCTTCTGCGGCAGCTTCCGGTTGAAAGGGCGCCGGTCGGTCTTGCCGATGAGATTAAGGCGTCGCTGCAGCGTCGATTGCTTCTGGCGTCGAGCGGGCGGTTTGCTGTGGAAACGGGGCATCGAAAGCTGCTGGCGATTCGCAGAATGGTATCCGCGGCGGCCCTGGTTCTGGTGCCGCTGGCACTGCTGGCAGTGGTTGTGATTACGATTATACAGCCTTTCGGGTCGAAGCCGTCAGACAGGGAAGACCTTATTTCCGGGCGGGTTGCGCCGAAAATTACAGAGCCGGGCGGCGCAGGGACAAATGAACCGCGTGGCGTGGGTGTCTTGTCCGAGCCGTCGCTTGAGGCAAGGCTGGTTCTTTCCACCGCACAGCCAATCGCGACTAATGATTACATCGAGAAAAGGATTTACAGCAGCGGACTGCTCGGCTACACCGTTTCAAAGCGGGAAGCGGATGTAACGACATATACCATTGTATGTTCGGTGAAGAATATAGGAGGGTTCGTCAGCGAGTTGGAAGGTCTGCTGCCGCACTGCGACATTTCCGCTCTGACAGTGTCCGTCAAAGACGGCCAAAGCAATAAGATTGAATCGGTATCGGCGGGTCAGATTAAGCCTTTGCTGGAAACTGCCGACCCGCAGCAGCGGGATGAACTTGCCCGCTCTTTTGCACAGCAGAATAAAAACAAGGCTCTGGCAAAGGAGCCGGACAAAACAGAAAAAGACATTCCAACGCTACCGGCGGGGCAGTCAAAGCCCATTCTCGCGTGGGACGAAGGGCAGGCTGATACGAATGAACCGCAGGACCAGCCGGTGCGGTTTGTGCTTGAGGTGCGGGGGAGATAAAATTTTCAATTTTCTATTTTCAATTTTCTATCTGGGGGCGACATACCAACAGAGGTGGTTACCTGTATACATATCAAGTATGAAAAGGATGCGGAATGATTAAGGCCGAGCAGTGCTGTCTTGTGTTGATTGATGTTCAGGAAAAGCTTTCGCGGGTGATTGACCGGCGGGAGAGTGTGATAGGTAATTGCGCCGTTCTTGTGCAGATTGCGAAGTCGCTTGGGATTCCTGTTTTGTGGTGTCAGCAGAATCCGGCAGGTCTTGGGCAGACGGTTGCGGAAGTGTCGGGGCAGCTTACGGGGATTAAGCCTATCGATAAGTTCACTTTCAGTTGCTGCGGGCAGGAGGAGTTTGTCGAGGCGTTTGATTCGCTCAAGGCTGATACGGCGGTGCTGTGCGGGATTGAGACGCACGTATGCGTTTTTCAGACGGCGGCGGATTTGCTGCGGCGGGGCTGTCGGGTTTGTGTAATCGCCGATGCGGTCTCGTCAAGAACGGCGGAAAACCACAATATCGGCCTGGAACGAATGGCCGCCGAGGGGGCGACGATAAGCAGTACGGAGATGTTTTTGTTCGAGCTGCTGCGCAGCGCCAAACATCCGAAATTCAAGGAACTGGCGGCTCTGATTCGCTGACGGCGCTGTATTTGACACAGGTGGAATAAAACAGGCGATACGGCTGTATCGCCTGTTTTTTATTTTGCCATATACTTTTTCTTCAATGCCGGAGTGAAGCGTTCGATGGCGTACCGCAGCATCGTGCGGGGCATCCGGCGATAATGTTTTTGCAGGAAAGTTTCTTCGATTGACGGGCCGATGCGTTTGCCGACTTCCCGCAGCATCCAGCCGACGGCCTTGTGGAGCAAATCGTGCTCATCTTTAAGCAGTATCTCGGCGATGCGAAAGGTATCTTTGGCGTCGCCGGCTTTGATAAACTCAAATGTCGCCAGAATGGCGATACGTTTGTCCCACAGGCTTTTCGATTTGGCTAATTTATACAAAATCTCGCGATTTTTATCCAGCAGGTACCTGCCGACAATGTTCGGCGCCGATAAATCCACCAAATCCCAGTTATTGATGTGCTTTTTGTGTTTGAGATACAGTGTGAAAATTTTATTTTTGCTCGTTTGGTCGGCCTTTTGATATTTTTGGATCAGAATCAACAGGGCGGTCAGACGGTGTTCGTGGATTTTACTTTGCAGCAACGTGATGACCTCGTTGATTGGCAAGTCGCGGTATTCTTTGGCTAATTTCCGCTGGGCGGGGACTTTAATGCCGAGAAAAATATCCCCCTGGCCATACTGTCCTTTGCCGGTCTTGAAAAACCGATGCAAAACCGCAGCCTGACCAGCGTCGGCCAGCGTTTCAAAATCTTTATACAAATCCTGTAGTGCGGAAGTCATAAATGCGGGGTTAAGCATTTTTCTTTTTGTTGGCAGTGGGTTTAGTTTCGGTTTTGGTTTCCGTCGCCGTGAGCTTCGATTCTTTCTTTTCAGACGATTTATTGTCCGACGCGGCGGCGGGTTTGTCGATTTTTGTGGATGTGTCTTTGCCGGCGTCGGTTTCCTTTTTTGCGGCCTGTTTGTAGTTTTCAGAACGGTAGTCCGTTTCGTAGAAGCCGCTGCCTTTGAAGATTACGCCGACGCCTGTGCCCAGGAGTCTTTTGAGTTTCAGTTTTCCGCAGGCGGGGCATTTGCGCAGCGGGCTTGCGTTTATGGACTGGAAATGTTCAAACAGATGTCGGCAGTTATCGCATTTGTATTCGTAAGTCGGCATAATTACCGTTCTGGTTCGGGGTCTGTCGTTTCTTCTTCCTGCGGCGGGACGGCGGCCTGGTCGGAAGGTTCTGCGGCATCCTGCGGGACTTCGGGGGCGACAGGGGGCAGTTTGTTGACGACGACCCTTGCGGGCCGGAGTATCTGGCCGTTGAGGGTATAGCCGGGCTGAAATTCCTCAAGCACAATGTTGTCGGGCTTGCCAGGCTCGCATCGCTGCATCATCGCCTCGTGAAAGCCGGGGTTAAACATCTGGCCGGGGGATACGATTTTTTCAACGCCGTGGATTTTTAACGCTTCGAGCATGTGGTCATAGACAAGGTGAATGCCTTCTATGACCTTCTGCAGGGCCTGGGGACTGTCGCAGGATTGTATGCCGGCAAAGGCGAGTTCGAAGTTGTCTAATGAAGGCAGCAAAGAGCGGATTATGTTTTTCTTTTCGTAGGCCACGGAGTCGGCGACCTGCCTGGGAACGCGTTTCTGGTAGTTGGTATAGTCGGCGGAGAGCCGCTGGAGCTGTTCAAGAAGCTGCTGCTTTTCCGAGGCAAGCTGGTCAATCTGTTTTTGCAGCGATTCGGCGTCCGCGGGCTGGGGGGCCCGTTCTTCCGGTTGTTTGTGTTTGTCTTTTTTACTCATTTTTTGTTCAGCGTCAAATGTTTGAAAGCGGTTGAATTTTTCCGGTCATTTTCCGGAGCTGAAATGGCGTTTGATTCGTTCAAAGAAACTTTTGCTTTCTGAGTAATCGTCCTTTTCTTCGGTTTTGGAAAGCTGTTCAATAATCTGCTGCTGTTCTGCGGTAAGTCGTTTTGGGATTTCGACGGTGGTCTGGACGAGCAGGTCGCCCTTTTTGCCTGTTCGCAGGTCCGGCAGGCCCTGGCCGCGGATGCGGAATATATCGCCGTGCTGAGTACCTGCGGGGATTTTCAGTTGTTTTGTTCCGTCGAGGGTCGGCACATCGATTGTATCACCGATTGCCATTTGTGTAAAACGAAGTGGGACGGCAACGACGAGGTTGCTTCCGTCGCGCATCAGGAAGGGGTGCGCTTTTATTCGGACATAGCAGTAGAGGTCTCCGTATGGGCCGCTGAATTTTCCCGGTTCTCCTTCGCCTGCGACGCGGACGCCCTGGCCTTCGTGGACGCCTGCGGGGATTTTGACGGTGAGGGTTCTTTTTTTGGGTATATGTCCGCTGCCTCGGCATTTTTTGCAGGGGTCTGTGATGACTTGTCCTGCGCCCTGGCACTTTGGGCAGGTAGAGACCATTTGGAAAAAGCCTCCCAGTCCTGCCCGCTGCACCTGTCCTGACCCGCCGCAGGCCGGGCATCGAGAAGGAGTTTTTCCTTTTGCGGCGCCGCTGCCGGCACATTCGGGGCAGGCGTCCTGCCGGGTGAATTCGATTGTTTTTTCAGCGCCTTGAGCCACTTCTTCGA
>JBGSSG010000258.1:0-1781 GCA_041737185.1 Anaerohalosphaeraceae bacterium | reverse complement strand
CGATTGTCACTCCTCGGCACTTGACTCCGTTTAAACTTTTCAAAACACTATGGATCCCGGATGTTACCGCATCTTTTTGCAGCAACCCGGGGTCTCGCTTACAAATGACAATTCGTTAGAAAATACTTGGGATTAACAGTCGTGTTGCGATACGTGTCCGGTTCGCTGGCCTCCGGGAAACGGTCAGGCTTTAATATATTGTAACTATTATCTTTGTTCCGCCTTTACGCCCCATAACACCCTTCGGCCATTATCTTCTTCACACAATCTTAATACAGCCTTCATCTTTAGATAAAAGCAAAAGTGTATTTTATAGGCTGAAACCTTAAAAACCTAGGGAGATACTTGTCATGAAGCAAGCAAATGCACGCCGTGACGTCGCCGAGATACGGTCAGGTAAGCCAGCCGGCATTATCATGAAACAGACCATGTGGTCTGCAGCAGTTTTTCTACTCCTCTTTGCCTCTACTATTTTGGCGCAGGCGCCAGGTACCATAAGCGGCCAAGTGGTCGACAAGACCAATAACGAACCATTGATCGGTGCCAATGTCTTTATTGTCGGCACCTCCATGGGTATGGTTACGGATCTGAACGGCCGCTATTTGCTGCGTAGCATACCGCCCGGCACGTATACCATACGGTTTTCCTTCATTTCATACCAATCAGTGACCGTTGATCAGGTCAAGGTCGAATCGGCCAAGGATGCGCGACTGAACATGAGATTGTCGGCCGAGGCCATCCAGATGAAAGAGGTGACAGTAACGGCCAAGGCACTGGAAAACAGCGAACTCAATATCATCAATCAACAGAGAAACTCCGGCAACATCGTCGACGGTATCAGTGCCGAACTGATCAGCCGGAACAACAGCTCCGACGGTACGGATGTCCTGAAACGCATGACCGGGGTCACTATCTCGGAAGGAAAATATGCCTACATTCGCGGTATCGGCGATCGCTATAACAACACCCTGTTGAATGGTTCCTCCTTGCCCAGCACGGATCCGGAAAAAAAGAGTTTTTCCTATGACATGTTTCCGGCCAGTTTGATCGAAAACCTGCTCACCTCAAAAACGGCGACTCCGGACAAACCGGCTGATTTTTCCGGCGGACTCACCGAGATTAACACCATCGAATTCCCCGCCCAGCTGATTCTCGATGCCAGCAGCACCACCAGTTATGACGCTCAGTCCAATATGACAGATTTTATTACGTATGCAGGTGGTCAACGCGACTGGCTTGCCCAGGACGATGGTACCCGCAGCCTGCCTTCCCTTATTTCGTCGACCCGGGTGAGCCGAGGCAATTACACGCAGAGTCAACTGCAGAATCTGGGCCGTTCGTTCAGCAATATCTGGCAAACCGAACAGGCCACATCACCCTTGAATCAAAGTTTCAAATTCAGTGTCGGCAATACGTACAGCATGGGCCAGGCTCTCCTGGGCTGCATCGGTTCGCTCAATTACAACAACTCTACCGAAATACGAAACCTGGAAAAGAACAATTATACGTTTGAAGGGCCCCGGTATCTGTATAACGGTCACAACTACAGCAACACGGTATCCTGGAGCGGTATGCTCAACACCACGCTGAAACTTGGCCAGCATCACAAATTCAGCCTGAAAAACGTTTACAACCAAAACGCCGACAACGAGACGACCAGCTATGAAGGCGCTTATTATTATAATCCGGATTATCGTCGCGTCACCTCGCTTCGCTTCATCAGCCGGTCGTTGTTTTCGACCCAGTTCATCGGTGAACACCACTTTGGCCTCCTGAAGGGA
>JBGSSG010000250.1:0-3944 GCA_041737185.1 Anaerohalosphaeraceae bacterium | reverse complement strand
TTTTGGCCGCAGAGGCCAACTCTTTCAGTATCGTATCATTAAACACATTGACGTTTGAATTTGTCTGTGCCTGCTTATTCATAGTCCACTCCTTTTAGCTCTGCGATTTCTTCAGAGCCTGTTCAATGTCGGCGATGATATCATCCGTATGCTCGATGCCGATGGACAGCCGGATAAAATCGGGCGTTACGCCGGTAGCAAGCTGCTCCGCTTCGGACAACTGCTGATGCGTCGTCGTGGCCGGGTGAATCGCCAGTGTCTTGGCATCGCCGACATTGGCCAGGTGCGAAATCAACCGGAGCGAATCAATGAACTTCCGTCCGGCTTCCAGACCTCCTTTTATGCCAAAGCCCAGAATCGCGCCGGCGCCATTTGGCAGATATTTCTTTGCCAGCCGAAATTCCGGACTTGAAGACAGACCCGGATAGCTGACCCAGGCAACCGCGGGATGCTTTTGCAGATACTCGGCCACAGTCAGCGCGTTGGAAGCATGCCGCGGCAGGCGCAGATGCAGCGTTTCCAGCCCCTGCAAAAACAGAAACGCGTTAAAGGGTGACAATGCCGGCCCCAAATCCCGCAATAACGTCACGCGGGCTTTGATGATATAGGCGATATTGCCCAGCGGTTTCAGCGCTTCGACAAAATCAAGACCGTGATAACTCGGCTCCGGGCCGCTGATTAACGGGAATTTGCCGCAGGTCCAGTCGAACTTGCCGGAATCCACAATCAGCCCGCCGACGGAAGTGCCGTGGCCGCCGATGAATTTGGTCGCGGAATACACCACGATGTCGGCGCCGAATTCAATCGGCCGCAGCAGATACGGCGTGACAGTATTGTCGATTACCAGCGGGATGCCGTTTTTATGGGCCACCCAGGCAATCGCTTCAATGTCGGCCACATCCAGCTTGGGGTTGCCGATACTCTCTGCGTAAATCGCCTTGGTTTTCGGCGTAATGGCCTGCTGAAACGCAGATGTGTCATTCGATTTGACAAAATTTACCTTCACCCCCAGACGCGGGAACGTATAGTGAAACAAATTATACGTGCCGCCGTACAGGTTATCCGCCGAGACAATTTCATCGCCAGCCTGAGCGATATTCAGCAGCGCCAGCGTTATCGCCGACTGTCCGCTGGCTACGGCCAACGCCCCAACGCCGCCATCCAGCGCGGCAATTCGCTTTTCCAGCACATCCGTTGTTGGATTCATCAACCGTGTGTAGATATTGCCGAACTCTTTGAGACCAAACAGATTCGCCGCGTGTTCGGTGCTTTTGAACTGATACGACGTCGTCTGATAAATCGGCACAGCCCGCGCGCCGGTCGTCGGGTCGGCCTGCTGGCCTGCGTGAAGCGCCAGCGTTTCAGGTTTTAATTGTTCCAATGACATTGCCGTACTCCTTATCTCGTTTATGTTTTTTCCCGTTTTTTCAGTTTCATCACAAATAGTGCTAAGCCATACCTTGCCTTTGTAGATACTTTCATATCCGGACACCTTTTAATTCCCACTATTCCCATTACTTTAGTATGAATATATGACAAAAAAACCATTCTGTCAACGCCTTTTTTGAGAATTTTTCAAAAAATTTTCAAACCCAATTTTCAATTGGTGGGAAAAACCGCGTTTTTTCGCTTAAAAAACGGTAAAAATAAACATAAAATTGTGAAATTATTATCCCGCCGTGATTTTTCTGTGCAATAAAAAAAACCAGAATCCCTTAGGGATATCTGGCTTCGGAGGAGGGGGATGAGAAGAACCCCTGGCTCAAGCCTATACGTTTTCACTCAGCCTCATAACGACCGGATTATCCGGATAGGCTCCTTAGTACACCGGCCTTTTTCGCCTTGCGCAGAGCTGACGAACGCGTCTTTGGATTTTCGCCTTGAGTACATTACCGGCCATCGGCGGGTCGTTTTCCGGCATATCGAACAGTGAAAGCTGTTTGGGCTTTTCTTCCTGGGGTTTCAAGAATTGCTTTATGATTCGTGCCGGGCCGTTCCTTGAGCCTTTGCCGAAACAGATGATCGAAAATTATATAACCTTCATGGAAACAGCCTGGAATTACCACTGGCAAGGATAGAATCAACCGGACAAAGTAGGATTTTGAGAAGTTCGTGCCGGAGAATCTGCACTTGGGTCAGGACAAGCTGCGTCTGGGCCTTGAAATGCCGGTGCGTGCGTACGACCCGTGCATATCCTGCTCGACACATTATCTTGACGTGAAGTTTGTCAGTTAATAATCGGCCTGGCGTAAAAAATCCAAAGGCCTCTGCGGCAAAACCGCGGGGGCCTTTTTGTTTCAGCGGGGTTGTCGGTTTGTTTTGACTTGTCCTGCGCAAACGGCTATATTCGGGCAAACGAGGGAAAAGATGATTTCAAGAAGACAATTCGTCAGGTCGGGCGCTGCGGCGGTTTTGGCGTTTCCGTATATCGTGCGTTCGTCGGCGCTGGGTAATTCTGCCGTTCCCTCGGCGGCAAACAGAATAACACTTGGCCATATAGGTCTTGGCGGGCAGGGGACAGAGCTTCTGAAGGGTTTTATGGAGGTTGCAGGCTGTCAGTCCGTCGCGGTAAGCGATTGTTTTGCGGACCGGCGGGCGCAGGCGGCGCAGCGCATAGACGAAGCCTGGCGCAAGAGGAACAAAGGGGCCGGCGGCATCTGCAAAACGTACGCTGATTTCCGGGAACTTCTGGCCCGGCCCGACATAGACGCGGTGGTGATAGCCACTCCCGACCACTGGCACGTGCCTGCGGCGTTTTACGCGGTGCAGGCGGGCAAGGATATATATGTCGAAAAGCCGCTGGGTCTTTCGATTGAGCAGAACAAGACTCTTCGCCGGGCGATGCGAAGGTACGGGCGGGTGTTTCAGTACGGCACACAGCAGAGGAGTTTCCAGCGGCACTGCGCGTTTGCCTGCGAGCTTGTGCGCAACGGTTTTTTGGGCGAAATAAAACAGATACGCGTGGAGGCTCCGGCGGGCCTTTCGGGCGGTTCTGTCGAGCCGATGCCTGTGCCGGAGGGCTTTGATTACGATACGTGGCTTGGGCCTGCGAGATATCGGCCCTACACGAAGGACCGCTGCACCAAATACGGCTCTTTTCACTGCTACGACAATTCGATTGGTTATATCGCCGGCTGGGGGGCGCATCCGCTTGACGTAATGCACTGGGGTTTTCCGCACATACCGGTAGAGTACGAGGGAACCGGGGTAATCCCGCGGGAAGGGCTTTTCAGCACGATAACCAACTGGGACATAAAGGGCCGATTTGCCTGCAGCGCGGAGTTTGTCTTTACCGACGGGCCGGACAATACGACCTTTGTCGGCAACGCCGGCTGGGTGCGCGTCAGCAGGGGCGACATCGACGCCGGTCCCAAATCGCTCTTAAAAGAGCGGATACGTCCGGGTCAAATCCGTCTGTTCCGGCGGGGCAATCATTACCAGGACTTTATCGACTCTGTCAAACGGCGTATCGACGGGGTAAGCGGCATTGACAGCGCGGTGCAGAGCGACATCGTCAGCCATCTTGGCGATATAGCAGTGCGTCTTGGGCGGAAGATACGCTGGGACGCCGAGGCGGAAACGGTCATCGGCGACGAGCAGGCCCGGCGAATGATGACTCGGCCGATGCGCAGTCCCTGGTCTCTGCTTCCTTAGAAGCTCTTAATCAATCAGCCGGGCAGGATTTTAACCTGCCTGTCGTTTTGCCGGGGCAGGGCGGGGGTGTATTGGCCGGCAAAATCGGGGGTGGACATTCCGGCTCAAATGATTACAATTGGGCGGTGCGCGGCCAGATAAGCGGAAAGGATAAAAAATGATACTTACAATAAAGCAGGGGCCGACGAGGGAAGGTTTTGTAACGCTGCACCTTGAAGGCCATCTAAATAACGACACAGCAGGTCAGCTCAACGACAAAATCGCCGAGGCGATTAAAGAGCCGAGGGTGG
>JBGSSG010000217.1:0-10545 GCA_041737185.1 Anaerohalosphaeraceae bacterium | reverse complement strand
CTAATACGCAGAAAATCTGCATGAAGAATTCTAGGTTTGCTAGGATGACGAACGAGGTCTTTCAATACCACTTTTTCTTTTTTGCCATCAATGTTAAGTGTGATGATATGTGAATAAAAGGCTTCATTTTCTAAAGCATTTCTTTCCAACTCAAGTTCATTTTTACCATTTACATTTACCAGCCTCAACCAGTATCGGCTTTCTTTTGCCTCTTTTCGGCATATCTTAATCCGCATAACAAAATCTTTTTTACTCAAAGCTTCGTTTGCTTCGATATAATTTGCTCCAACCGACCCTGACGATCGGATAAGTTGTTTTACATCCTCTATATTAGCTGGCGTGCTCTTCAGCTTGGCAACGAATACCCTTATCCTTTTTGCAAACTCCAGCGTCCTGTCCTCAAGGTCATAACGTTTTGTATTTTGAGTTTTAGTCATTTGAATTTGTTTAGGGTTTAGATATTAGGATTTAGGATTTTTATAAGTATTTTCTGCAATCAGCCAGTTTGCCTTCTATTGCGCTTGCCGCTGCTGTCGCCGGGCTGGCCAGATAGACCTCGCTCTTGGGACTGCCCATACGTCCGACAAAGTTGCGGTTGGTGGTGGAGACGCATTTTTCGCCTTCGGCCAGGATTCCCATAAACCCGCCTAAGCACGCACCGCAGGTCGGGGCGGAAACGACGCAGCCGGCGTCGTAGAAGATTTCCGCAAGCCCTTCGTCGATGGTTTGTTTCCATATCACCGGCGTGGCAGGCACAACGATTGTGCGGATTTTGACTTGTCGGCCTTTTAACATATTTGCGGCAATCCGCAGGTCTTCAATCCTGCCGTTGGTGCAGCTTCCGATGTAGCACTGGTCCATTTTCAGGCCCGCGCATTCGCCGATTGGCTTGCCGTTGCCGGGCAGGTGCGGAAAGGCGACCATTGGTTCAAGTTTTGAGCAGTCTATTGTATCCTCGGATACATACTGCGCATCCGGGTCGGACTGGAAGACTGTGTATTCTGTCCTGTCCTTGAGCCTGCCGGCAAGGTACTCTTTTGTGATGTCGTCAAAGCCGATGATGCCGGATTTTCCGCCTGCCTCGATGGCCATATTGGTGATGGTCATTCGGGCTTCCATCGACATTTCTTTCAGGGTCGGGCCGGCAAATTCCATCGCACGGTAAAGCGCACCGTCTGTGCCTATCCTGCGGATAACTTCGAGGATTACATCCTTGCTGAATACGCCTTTTGAAAGCCTCCCGTTCAGGACAAATTTCATCGAGGCGGGGACTTTGAACCAGAGCCGGCCTGTCGCGATGGCCGCGGCCAGGTCGGTAGAGCCGATGCCGGTGGAGAATGCGGCAAACGCCCCGTAAGTGCAGGTGTGCGAATCGCCGCCGACGATGACCTCGCCGGGCCTGATATGTCCCTGTTCGGGCAGAAGGGCGTGGCAGACGCCGGCTCTGCCGATGGGGTAGTAGTATTTTATGCCTTTTTCCTTCGCCCATGTGTCAAGTCGCTTATGAAGCTGTGCGCTTTGGATGTCCTTTGCCGGCTGGAAGTGGTCGGGTGTTACGACGATTTTCCCCGGGTCGAAAACGCGGTCTATGCCGTGCTCTTTGAGCATCGAGATTGCAGGCGGCGTAGTAACGTCATGGCACATTATGACGTCTATACCGGCGTTGACTATGTCGCCGGGCTTTACGGCTTGTTTGCCCGCGGCCCGCGCGAAAATCTTTTCAGTAATGGTCATCGGCATCCGGCTTGTCTCCTGATGTTTTCTAAAGTTCGATTTTTGTTTCGGCTGCATTGTTCGACCATCCCGCCATTCTGTTCAGGGCGTCCACATAAGCTTTCGCAGAGGATTCTATGATGTCGGTGGAGACGCCTCTGCCGATGAAGGTTTTGCCCTTGTCGTTTCGGATGCGTACGGACGTTTCGCCGAGGGCTTCTTTGCCGCCGGTTACCGCGCGTATGGAATAGTTTTCCAAAACAGGCGCAAGTCCTGTGGCCTGCCGGATTGCCTCGTAGGCGGCGTCAACGGGTCCGTCGCCGAAGGCAACGGCCTGTGCGCAGCCGTCTTTTGTGCGAATCTTGACGCTGGCGGTCGGCAGCGTGCCGGTGCCGCAGGATACGTGCAGATACTCAAGATGATAAATCTGCTCGGCGCCGTGAACCTCGTCTGAGATTATCGCGGCAATGTCCTCGTCGAAAATTTCCTTTTTCTTGTCGGCGATTTCGAGGAATTTCCCGTACGCGGCCTCGACTTCCTCACTGGTGAGGCTGTAGCCGAGCTGTTTGCACCGGTCGGCAAAGCCGTGTCTTCCGGAGTGCCTGCCGAGAACCATTTTTGAGCCGTCCAGACCGATTATTTCCGGGGTCATAATCTCGTAGGTCTCGCGTTTCTTGAGTATCCCGTCAACGTGAATGCCGGATTCGTGGGCAAAGGCGTTCCTGCCGACAATGGCCTTGTTCGGCTGGATGACAAAGCCTGTAAGCTGCGAAACGAGCTGGCTGGTGCGGAAAATTTCGCGAGTGTTGATGTTGGTTGCAACCTGCTCGAAGAAGTCGGGCCTTGTGTGTATGGCCATTACGATTTCTTCCATCGCGGCGTTCCCGGCCCGTTCGCCCAGGCCGTTAATGGTGCATTCAACCTGCCTGGCTCCGTTTCGCACGCCTGCAAGCGAGTTGGCAGAGGCCATTCCCAGGTCGTTGTGGCAGTGAGTGCTTATGACGGCTTTTTCGATGCCTTTTACGCTGGCCTTGAGCTTGGCGATAATCTGTCCGTACTCGTAGGGCAGTACGTATCCGACGGTGTCCGGAATGTTCAGCGTCGTCGCTCCGGCTTCTACGACCGCGGCCAGTATCTCATACAGGAAAGACATTTCGCTTCTGCAGGCGTCTTCGGGCGAGAATTCGACGTCGTCTGTGAACTGCCGGGCGAATTTTACGGCCTCGACAGCCATTTTCAGTACCTGCTGGGGTTTTTTATTGAGCTTGTGCTCCATATGTATAGCGCTTGTGGCTATGAAGGTGTGGATTCTCTTTTTCTCTGCCGGGGCGATGGCTTTGCCTGCGGCCTCGATGTCTTTTTCGTTTGCGCGGGCCAATGCGCAGATTACAGGCCCTGCGACCTGCTCGGCACAGAGACGGGTGGCCTCGAACTGGGCGGGCGAGGAGACGGGAAAGCCCGCTTCGATGATGTCCACGCCGAGGCGGGCGAGCTGTTGAGCGATTTCGAGTTTTTCGCTGATGGAAAGAGATGCGCCAGGCGCCTGCTCGCCATCGCGCAAGGTCGTGTCGAAAATCAATACTTTTTCGGTGAACATATGTTTACTCCTGCAAATCCGGCATAGCCGAAGTGAAGATTATGCCGAAAAAAAGGTTAAATTTCCAGAGGAAACTGACAAAAGCGAACTATTTCGGATATGTATGGTATATTTATGCGCCGCGGGGGCGCAAAAGAAGCAGCAGGCCTAAGGCCTGAAAACGTATCGTATCGTTTTTTACAAAAACGGATTCCATAAGAACCGTATTATACGCATATCGGCAGAAAATGCAAGGGTCAAAACCGGAAATGAGCGAAAACTTGACTTTGGCGTAAAAGGGCCGATAAAGACTGGAGTAAAAATTATGTAAACAGAATACCGGTTTTTTGTTGCGGCCCTGCCGGTTGGGCTGGTACAATATCCCAAAACAGGAAAACCGCAAATTATTTTGAAAGGAGAAACTGCAATGAAACGAATCTTAAAACCGACACTGTTATGCCTTGCTGTCCTGACGCTTTCTTTTGCCGGCTGCAAGAAAACCTCGCCGGAGCCGACTACCCCTATGCCGACGCCGCCCGAGATGCAGATGCCCCAGACCCCTGCCCCGCCCGCAGTACCACCAGTCGAAGAAGTCAAAAAGGCCGTTGAACCCGCCGTCCAGGAGGTCAAAAAGGAAGCCGAAAAGGTTGCCGAAGGAATCGACATGTCCGCCACTATTGACAACCTCAAGTCGCAGGTTGCAGGGATGGACGTTGCCTCGCTCCAACTGGTTGCGGGAAAATACAAAACTGAAATCCTCGCCAAACAGGAGCAGCTCAAGGCCGGGATGGAAAAAATGGGCGTGATGGCCTTCGCGGACAAATTAAGCGCAGAGGGCAAGGCTCTCACGGAAGAAATAAATCAGCTCACAGATAACCTGAGCAATCTCAAGGCCAGGTTCGATGTCTATCTTAACGCCATCAAGGACAAGGGCGGCGACATCAGCGCACTGAGTATCTGACCGCTCAAAAGTACCTGTTTATCGTTTCTTAAGGAAATGACAAAGACGGCTTGCCCGCATAGGGCAGGCTGTCTTTTTTTGTTGAGGACTAATCCTGCAACGCTATTTGGGTTCAAGTAAATGAATATAAGTCAAAAACCAGAACACAGAACACAGAATAAAGCTGCCAGCGAACAGCAAAATAGAAAATTGAAAATATCAAGCGGCGCAGCAGGACCAAAAAAATGGGCACTATCTGCGCCAGGCGGGTTTGCGAACCATAAGCGGCGGCATCTGGCCGGGCGAAACGCAGGTCATATTCTTCCGAATACAGCTTCTGCCGCTCGGATACAGCTTCAAATCGCCGCCGGGCAGTTCTTTTTTTTCTGTCAGCTTTTTAAGCCACTTCAACATTATGTTTTCCCGTCAAGCCTGTCACAGACGGCCTTTACCGCCGGATGTTTTATCGGCCCAAATATCGCCCGGCTTAAGCAGCAATAACCACGGAAATTCGGCGTTTTTTCTATACCGGCTGTCGGCAGTACCGGTTAAAATGTACTGCATACCTTATGGAGGCTGCCGGATGAGCTTGATTCAAAGGAATTCGAAAACCAGTGTTTATTTCGGACTGAAATACCTGCTGGCAGGGGAATGGTCCGACGACCGTTCCAAAGCGATAGAGTTTCAAAAGGCCCTTCTGGAAGCAGGCCTTGAATTTTCACAGGTCAACACCCGGCCCGGCGGAATGAATCTGACACGCACCCAGCCCTCGCCGCTGCAGGTGGTTCTGGACTCCCCCGGCCCCGCGGTGATGGGTATGCAGCTTGTCTGTTCGCAGGCTCAGTACAACCTCGAAATGTTCTGTACTGACGCAGAGGCCGTTGCCGCAGCATATCAGAAAACCTGGAAGCAGGAACATTATCAGATTCTCAATTCCTCCGCCACCATTCACCATCTCTACAGCGCTGCGACGCACGCCTTTGCGTATTTGTGGGAAAATCGGCTCGGCCAGTCGGGCAAGGATTTCGCAGTCTTCGGAGGCAGACCCGTCGCCGGCGGCGGCTTGAGACTTATCCTGCCCCCTCACAGCCAGGCCGGACAGGACCCCGTCTCCATCGAGCTTAGAATCGAATCGTTTATGCGAGAGCCGCAAAAACTGCTTGTCCAGACTATCTTCAACTGGATTAAGCCTGTCGTGCTCGGCCCCGGGCAGTCATTTGAACCGTCAAAACTGCTGGAGGCCGTCGAAAATTTCGCCGCAAACGAAGTCTGGAAATTCCTCGTCGGAACCGCCGAATCACAGTAACACGAACATTCGGCTATCCTCGTCCGTACAATCTTGCGATAAGCGGTAAGACAAAGGGACGTATGTTATGAACCTGACGACGATTTTATTTGCTGCCGCGATTGTTTACGCAGGACAGAAAAATAACCCCGCATTTCTTGCGCAGGTCTTTACGCAAAGGACAGACATAATGAGCGAAAAAATACAGAAAAGCGACAACGAATGGAAAAACATCCTCACCCCCATACAGTACAATATCCTGCGCGGTAAGGGCACCGAAACGCCCTTTACCGGACAGTATAATAACCACTCCGAAAAGGGGATATATCTTTGCGCCGCCTGCGGAAACCCGCTTTTTTCCTCGGACGAAAAATTCTCCTCTCACTGCGGCTGGCCAAGCTTTTCCGCCCCGGCAAATACAAAAAATGTCGCCGAAAGCCCCGATACAAGCCATAATATGACCCGCACTGAAATTACCTGCAGCAAGTGCGGCGGGCACCTCGGCCACGTCTTTAACGACGGCCCAGGCCCAAACGGCCTGCGGTACTGCATAAACTCCGCAGCCTTGAAGTTTCAAAAGAAAGAGTGACCCACCGCCGAGGCAGTTTTTAGACGTCTCCTTAATTATCATTGGTCAATTCTTTTTCCTGTGCGGACTTCTCCAAAAAACCTTTTTTTGTTTTGACCGCAATCTTGCAAACCGCAGTCAAACCTGCTATAATCGAAAAAGAAAGAAGGGCAGCGAACTGTTCGCCGTCCATTCCCGCTCACTTCTTCAGGGAGACAATTATGTTCGAAACATTGGACAAAATCCTGATGGCCGGCCTCGGCGCTATGACCATCACAAAAGAAAAAGCCGAACAAATCTTCGACGAGTACCTCAAAAAGGGGCAGGCGCAGCGCGAACAAAAATCAGGCTTCGTGAAAGAACTCCTCGATTCCGCCCAAAAAACCCGCGCAGACCTTGAAAAACTCGTCTCCGACCAGGTCAAAAAAACAATCGCACAGCTTCCCCTTGCCACAAAGGACGACCTGAAAGGCCTCGAACATAAACTCGACAAGCTCATCTCGAAAAAGGGCTGAAAATTGTTCACTATGTTCTCAGGCATCAGGCGGACCTGGTCGCACCTGCTCCGCTACAGACACATAATGGTCGTTCTTATGAAGTACGGCTTCGAGGAGGTCGCAGGCCTTCTGTCCCGGCGTTTCAGGGTAGGACTCGGCTCGCGAGGCGTCTCGGCCGACTGGCGACAGAAAATCGCTCAAACATCCCCGGCCCGACGTGCAAGAATGGCAATGGAAGAACTCGGCCCGACCTTCATCAAACTCGGCCAGCTCCTCTCCACCCGCCCCGACCTGCTTCCGCATGAATTCATCGAGGAACTCGAACAGCTCCAGGACAACGTAAGCCCGGAAGAATATCCGAAAATCCGCGACGAAATCAAAGCCCAGCTCGGCGACTGGCCCGAAAATCTCTTTGAATTTTTCGATACCGTCCCTATCGCCGCCGCCTCCATTGCTCAGGTCCACCGCGCCAAAACAAAAACCGGCCTTGACGTCGTCGTCAAAGTCCGGCGACCGAACATCGTCAAGACCATCCGCACCGAGCTGGAAATCCTGCAGGACCTCGCCGCTCTGTTAAGACACCGCGTCGGCGCACCTGAAACCTTCGACCCGACAAAAATGGTCCGTGAGTTCGCTCACGCCGTCAACCTCGAAGTGGACTTCGGCAATGAACGCCGCAACCATGAACGCTTCATCAAAAACTTTGCCGACGACCCCGTGATACACGTCCCGGCGCTGGTTGGCGAATTCTGTTCCGAAGGCATCCTCACGATGGAATACATCGACGGCGTTAAACCCATGCCCGTCGAAAAACTCTCCGACGCCGGCCTTGACCGCAAACTTATCGCAAAACGCGGCGCCGAATTCGTCCTGCGTCAGGTCTTCGAGTTCGGCTTCTTCCACACCGACCCGCACCCGGGAAACTTCCTCATCCTGCCCGACAACATCCTAGCGCCGCTGGACTTCGGCCAGACCGGCTGCCTGACCAAACCGGACCGTCTCCTGCTGCAATACCTCGTACTGGCCATCGTTGACCTCGACGTCTCGCGCATCATCGCAGGCCTCGAACGCGCCGAGATGTTCGACGACAACGTTTCGGTCCCGGAGCTTGCACGCGATATCGAACTCCTTTTGCAGTCCTACTCATACCTGCCGTTAAAAGAGATTCCATTCCGCCAGGCCGTCTCCAAAATATTTGAAATCATCCGGAAACACCGTTTTGCCGCCCCGCGGGATTTTACCCTGATGCTCAAAAGCCTTATGACCATCGAATCCTTCGCCCGCACCCTCGACGCGGACTTTCAGATTATCGAATCGCTAAAACCCTACGCAAGGAAATTTACTCTCGAACAAATCAGCCCAAAGCAACTCTTCGAAAAACTCAAGGCCGCCGTAACAGACACCGCGGGACTTGCCGGCAGATTCCCCGAAGACGCCGCCGCCATCATTTCCAAAATCCGCCGCGGAATCTTCAAAATCCACATCCACCACGAACACCTCGAACAGCTCGAAGAGACTCTCGACAACAGCTCAAACCGCATAAGTTTCGCCGTTATCATCGCCGCTTTGCTCGTAGGCTCAAGCCTGCTCATCCCCCAGCCCGGCTCGATATTTAACCTCGTCAGCCTCCAAACGCTCGGCATCTTGGGCTATCTCACCGCCGCGGCCCTCGGCTTCTACCTGCTGGTCCTTATCATACGCCACAGACACTTATAAACTGACACACATTCACTCAAGAAGAGAGAACGCCGGGCTGGGTGTGGGGTGTGCGAAATCCATGATAAAGCAAACTATACCCCTGGCGGATGGCCAATTGGATAAAAGCAGTTGCTAACGATGTAAAAGAAAAAACAAGATGCCGGGGGCGGCGCTACGCGAGAACAGTAAAGCAGTAGAACAGGCGTGGCCGGGCCGGGGTTACATATCAATCACGTCGGGATGGGATTCAAAGGGTTTGGACCGGAACATAGCTTTGCCGGCTTTTATTTTGAGTTTTATGATTTTATTTTCCATTACCAGCCGAGCCCTGGCTGGGCCAATCGTGGGATGGTCAAAGTCCAGGCCCGAAAGCTCGGCAAGCCCGGCGGCAAGGGCGGGCGATTGGTCTAACTTTGTCAAAACGGTATTTAAGGCCTGCTTGGCCATCATTATCGAACTGCGAAACGTTACGCTGTCGTAGGCAACTGCCGCGGAGTCGTCGCTGAACTGCTTGAGCACCTTTTTTATCGCCTCTATCTGCATCGCGTTTTTGTTCGGGAAAACTCCTTCCAGTGTCTCTGATTCCATCATAATCTCTGCGTCGAATCGCAGCGTCGGCCTGGGCTTTGTGTTGAGGCGATTGTAATCTTCGACCGCGAAACCGTACTTGCGGACGGCGGTAAGCTGTTCCTCGTCAAAGGCCACTATGTTAAACCAGTGCGTTTTGCCGTTGTTGAGCGAGCCGCTCGATGCAAGCATACTTTCGGTCTGGCTGAGCAGTTCGGTTTTGGGGTCCTGAATAAACCCGAGCACATCGGCGGATGTGCTTTGGCCGAGGGTGGTTTTGTAATAGCGGCCAAACACGCTTTCGCTGTTGACCGTAGTGCAGCCGCCGGCACATATTAAAACCAACATTGCCGCAACGGCGAACAGGCTTTTCTTCACGGAAAGCTCCTTAAACTTCTTTTGCCTTGATCCATTTCATCATTTTTCGCAGGCCGCGACCGACTTTTTCAAGCTGGCTTTCGTGGTCTTTTTTGTAAAGCTCGTTGAATTTTTTCAGGCCGCCCTGATACTCTGCGACCCATTCTTTGGCGAACTGGCCGCTGGTAATTTCGGCGAGGATTTTTTTCATCTCCGCGCGTGTCTGGTCGGTGATGATTCTTGAGCCGCGGGTCAGGTCGCCGTACTCTGCCGTGTTTGAGATGCTGTACCGCATATAGCTCATACCGCCCTGATACATCAGGTCAACGATGAGCTTTACCTCGTGCATACACTCGAAATAGGCGATTTCGGGCTGATAACCGGCGGCGACAAGCGTCTCAAAGCCGGCCTTTATCAGGGCTGTAAGGCCGCCGCACAGCACGACCTGTTCGCCGAATAAATCGGTTTCGGTTTCTTCTTTGAATGTCGTTTCGATAACACCGGCTCGCGCGCCGCCGATGCCGTTGACCCAGGCAAGGGCGATGTTTTTTGCGGCGCCGGTCGCGTCCTGAAATACCGCCACAAGGCAGGGCACGCCGCCGCCCTTTTCAAACTCGCTTCGGACCAGATGGCCCGGCCCTTTGGGGGCTATCATCACCACATTGATGTCCTTTGGCGGCTTGATATAGCCGAAATGGATATTGAAGCCGTGGCAGAAGCCGAGGGTCTGGCCGGGCTTGAGATTCGGGGCGATATGGGTCTGATAGACCTTGGCCTGTACCTCGTCGGGCAGGGTAATAATAATCAGCGCAGCGCCTTTGACCGCAGTTGCGATGTCGGTGGGTAAAAACTTGTGCTCTTTGGCGAGGTTGTAATTGTCCGTACCCTCAAGTTCAGCGACCGCAACCTCTATGCCGCTGTCCCGCAAGTTCTGGCTGTGCGCGTGTCCTTGCGAGCCGTAACCTATTACCGCCACTTTTTTGCCTTTAAGGGCGGTAATCGGTGCATCCTGTTCATAATACATCTTTGCCATTATGCTTCTCCCATTTTTCTTTTTCCTGACCTGTTCTTGCTCTAAGTATCGCGATGATACGCCTAAAACCAGCCGTTTTCAACCCTTTTTTCCCGCAAAAAAACGGGGGGCTTGTCGGGGTAGATTGGCCGTTGCTGCCGACAGGGCTGCGTGGTGTCTGAATTTATGCCCAACCTTCGACTGCTAATGCCTCGTGCAGTTCGTCGGGGTGGTGGCGGCATCGAAACTCAAGACGGCTTGATTCGGCGTGCGCTTTGCTGTAGGGCATACCCTTAGCCATTTGATTGCGTTCGTGCAGTTCGTGCAGCAGA
>JBGSSG010000127.1:0-10182 GCA_041737185.1 Anaerohalosphaeraceae bacterium | reverse complement strand
GTCAAGCCCCATCCGGTAATCCTTATTTACCGCGATTATATTCTCGCGGTCGGTAAAGCCCAGGTATTTTCCCCAGTGAACCTCTTTTGGCACATCGACACCGTGCCGTCTGAACATCTCGTTCAGCGCCTTGTAGTGCAGCGTTTCCGAATCCGCTATCACCCCGTCAAAATCAAATATTACCGCTTCTATCATAGTTAACCCCAAAAAACCGTCGCTTGCTCGCCGGGCATATCTAAAATAACGATTTGATTATAGTTCATCCTGGCCCCAATTCCCACATGTAACTGACCGAGTACCAAATTTTTCTATTTTTGTTGCCAAAATCGTTCGTATAATAATAAAATAGGAATACTTAAAGGAAGGCAAAAATGGACACTGATAAAACACTGGCGATAGCGATTTTCGTTTTGGCGTATCTGTTGATAATTATGTTTTATCACAGAAAATCCACGATCGTGTGGGCGGCAGCGGCAGCGCTGTTGCTGCTTAAGGTTGAATCGCCAAAGGATGCGATGAATGCGATAGACTGGAATGTTATTTTGCTTTATTTTGGGATGCTTTTTGTCAGTGAGGTTTTCCTATACTCTAAAATGCCTGATTACCTCGCTACGCTGTTCGCATCAAAGACAAAAAACACAACGGCGGCGATGCTGATTATATGCGTTTTTACCGGAATGCTTTCGATACTTTTGGAAAATGTGGCGGTGGTGCTTCTTGTTGCGCCGGTCGCATTGGCGATTTCAAGAAAGTGCGATATCAACCCTGTTCCGCTTTTTATAGGGATGGCGGTTTCGGCGAATCTGCAAGGTACGGCGACGCTCATCGGTGACCCGCCGAGTATGCTTCTGGGGGCGTTTGCGAAATTGAGCTTCAACGATTTCTTTGTTCTTGACGGCAAGCCTAGCATATTTTTCGCGGTTCAAATCGGGGCAATTACATCGCTTGCGGTTTTGTACTTTGCCTTCAGGAAGTATAATAAGTTGATGCCGAGGCTGGAAAAAGGGCATTATATCTCGGGCGTACCCTCTGTGCTGGTTATTTTGCTGGTGGTATGCCTGATTTTAAGTTCTTTTATTGAAAATATGCCCCCGGTTACGGCCGGCTTGCTGTGCTGCACATTCGGTGTGGTATCGCTGATATGGTATGTGCTTCATTCAAAGCGGAGGGATGTCATAGCGTTTACAAAGACGCTTGACTGGCAGACCGGCGTTTTTCTTATCGGCATATTCATACTGGTTAAGAGCCTTGAGGTAAGCGGGGTAATCAGGGATATTTCGCAAATTATAGTGCAATGCGCAGGCGATAGCCCGCTGGCCGCATTTATTATAATAACGGGCATTTCGGTGGCGCTGAGCGCATTTATCGACAATATTCCGTTTTTGGTGGTTATGCTGCCGGTAACAAAGCTGCTCACGGAGCATATAGGAACAAACCCTTATGTCTTCTACTTCGGCTTGCTGATAGGCGCAAGCGTCGGCGGAAATATAACGCCGATAGGGGCTTCGGCGAATATCGTGGCGATGGGAATCGTCAAAAAGCAGGGGCATCGCGTCTCGTTTTTTGATTTTGTCAGGATCGGCCTGCCTTTCACGTTAGCCGCAGTTCTTGCAAGTGCTGCATTTATATGGTTTGTTTTCAGATGAATGTCCGCAGCTCAATCGCTGCCAACGTTTTAATACCGGCGTTGATTCCCCTGTAAGGCTTGCCTCGGCAACGCTGAAGTGAGCTGGTTGAGGCCGTACTCTTGTTGCCGCTGCGCAACCTCAATATCAAAAAGGCCGTCGGAAAGACGCGTATTAAAAAACGCCGCTGCTTCCTGGATAGATAGATTCCACGGTTGTTTATTTCCTTTCATTTTTTCCGCACCGCCAAAAGCGACCTCGCTGCCTCACAGAGCAACATCAGGCTTAAAACCAAAAGCACCGTCCCGCAAATACCGGAAATTAAAATATCAGTGCTGACTCTGCCTTGAAATATCTCGGGTAAAGACCTGATAAAAGGAACAACCATGCTCAATAACGACCAGATAGTCATTATCATCATAAACAACATCGGTATAATAGTAAAAAGGGCATTTTTGCCGCTTTTAATCAGCCATACCGAAATCGCCAGTAGTATCAGGCTGGCCAACAACTGGTTGCTGGTGCCAAAAATCGGCCATGCTATCAAATAGCCCTTTTCTTTAGTGAGCATCAGAAAAACAAAAGGAATAAGCAGACTGATAATCGCCGCTAAAACACCGCCTGTTTTTGACTTCCAACCCGTTAATTCCTGAAAAATATACCGCGCCAGCCCGGTGCAGACATCTAAAGTATCGTACACAAAGGTGGAAAAGGCCAATAAGGCAAATAAAAATGCCGTCTGGTAATCAACCTTTAACAATCCCAAATAACGGGCAATGCCCTCGGCATAGATTAAATTGGGGTCGGATTTTAAAGTCTCATGGCCTTTGGGCAGCATAATTACCGTGACCATAGCCAAAACCGCAACTAACCCCTCCAATAACATCGCACCGTAACCAATGGGCAGGCTATCCTTATACCTATAGACCTGTTTTGAAGTAGTGCCGGATGAGACAATGCCGTGAAATCCTGAAACTGCGCCACAGGCTATCGTAATAAATAGTACAGGAAAAATTAATTTGGCGTTATCTGCGCTCTTTAGCCCGACTAAATTAAAAGCCGGGTATTCTATGCGAAAGCCGCCGAACAGGGATCCGATTAACCCAATAAAAATGACCAGGTATAAAAACCAGCCGCCTAAGTAGCCCCGCGGCTGCAATAAAAGCCATACCGGAATTAAAGACGCCGCCAGACAGTAAACTAAAAGGATGACATCCCATTGCTTAATGGAAATTTCCCCTAATGAAGTCAATAAGGGCTTCGGCAGGTGCGGCCCGACCCAGACAATGAAAAGCACTAAAGGCAGGAATATCAATGTCGCTGCCCACAGTTTAATCTTGAAACGGTATAATAAAACCCCCATACAGACGGCGGCCATAAGATAAAGAACGGACGACCCTGCTACAGCCGGGCCAAGAGCATCCTGGGAAACAACCGTTTTGAATGTATGCGCGGTAATATCGGTAAAGGCAATAATGACATACACAAGCGCAAGCCACACAAAGACAAGAAAGAATTTATGCGCCGCAGGCATATACACTTTAACGATTTCGCCGATGGAAGCGGCTTTATGCCGCAGCGATGCCGTTAAACTGCCAAAATCATGCACACCGCCGATAAAAATTGCGCCCAGCACAATCCACAAAAGCGCAGGCACCCAACCGAACCAGAGACAGGCAAGTATCGGCCCGACGATCGGCCCGGCTGCGGCTATAGCGGAAAAGTGCTGGCCCAGGAGTAAAGCCGGTTTTGCCGGAACATAATCTACGCCGTCATTAATCTGACAGGCAGGCGTAGGAGAAGAATCCTCTATCTGGAATCTTCCAGCCAAAAAACGGCCATAAAAAATATAGCCGAGCGCGAAACACACAACAGCGGATATGACGATATAACTTATCATACAATCACCTCCGGACAAACAAAGCAAAAACAAATTTTATTTCAACAATAATTGGCTTGAAGGCCTTTATTTACCATAGCCCTTAATAAATGAAAATAGCTGACGAAATTACTTTTCCCCGCGCCGTTTGGGCCAATCAGGATATTGAGATTGCGAAGTTCAAAATTTTCAAGGCTTCGTATCGACTTGTAGCCTTTGATGGTTATCTTACTGATTGCCTGTCCCATATTATTCATTCTCCGATATTTTTTTCTTCATATTTTGGTTTACAGGCTTTCATATCGTATCTCCTTCTGGATATACGGCATAATATACGGGCTGATTTGTTCAGGGGTCAGGAGGTCAACTTTGGTATGCAGAAGGTCTTCCAGATAAAAACTCAAGTCCATATAATTGCCAAAGGACAGTTGGCCTTCATCAAAAAATACCAATAAGTCAACATCCGAATCTTTTCGCTGTTGTCCCCGCACTAAAGAGCCGAAAAATCCGATTTTATTGACGCCATACCGTCGGATTGTCTGGCGGTTATCCAAAATCCGCCGTCGCACTTCTTCAAATCCCATTATGTATCCTCTCGCAAGTTCAATTCGGGCAAAGAAAAAGCCCCGGTTTCACTGCCGAGGCCTTATTATACAGTTGAAAATCAACAATTGACAATGATTTTATCCCAATTCCGGAACGGGACCGACGATGGCTTCGTACTGCCGGAAAGTGCTTCTGTCGCCGCTTTTGATTTCCTCGGCCAGCGCCTTTATCAGCAATGCGTTCCTTGAGACCCATCTGCGGGCGACCATTTCCTTGCGCTGCGTCATCGGAATGGTTTTGACCGCGTATGCCTGGCCGCTGTCGGCTATAGAAGCATCCATCGCTACCGGACTTGACGCCTGGCCGCAGAACAGATACCCGACAATCAGAGCTATCGCCATATCCACCAGCCCTCTGCCGTATAAATCCATATAATCTATGCCCTGCTCCTTGACAAACCCGGCACAATCTGCCAGGATTTTGCGGCCCTGGTCGAGAATCGCAGCCAAATCTTTCACTGAATCGGCACAGGACATCGCCGCCAGGTCTTCAATGTATTTTTCCGCCGCCCCGCCGCAGACGCCTCTTACCGCCGCGACGATTTGAAGCTGGCTGGTGCCTTCGTAGATAGTGGTAATCCTTGCGTCGCGGGCATAACGCTCGCAGGCGTAGTCCCGCATATATCCGCTGCCGCCGAGGACCTGTATCGAATCATAAGCCACGCGGTTGCACATCTCCGAGCAGTAGTATTTGCTCATCGGCGTAAGCATCGCGGCCAGCCGCTTGATTTTTTTAAGCTGCTGTTTTGCCGCTTTGGCCTTTTCCTTATCCGTACCTGCGTCGGGGCCTTCGGCAATTTTTGTAAGTCCTATCTCCATATCGACCACCCTGCTGGTCTCGTACAGCAGCGTCCGACCGGCCTCGATTTCCATCTTCATCTTCAGCGTCATATCGCGAACCGCAGGCAGCTTCTCAATCGGGCCGCCGAACTGCTCTCGGCTTGCCGCATAATCCCTCGCTATCCGGTAGGTCGCCTCCGCGATACCCATCGACTGGGCTGCGATGCCGATACGGGCGCCATTCATAAGGCTCATCACATAAGTTACCAGCCCGCGCTGCCGCTCGCCTATCAGTTCGCACGGCGTATTGTCAAAAAACAACTCGCAGGTCGGCGAACCGTGAATGCCCAGTTTCTCCTCCAGCCTGCGGACGTGTACTGTCGGCCCGCGGTCGCAAACAAACAGACTTAAGCCCAGCCCGCCGCTGCGGTCTGGCTCGCTGCGGGCCAGTACCAGAAGTACCTCTCCGCACCCGTTGGTGATGAACCGCTTGACCCCGTGCAGGTACCATTGGCCGCTTTCATCCTGGAAGGCACGCAGCTTGCACGACTGCAAATCGCTGCCTGCGTCCGGCTCGGTAAGCACCATCGCCCCTGTTACTCTGCCGGCGGCAAAATCAGGTAGGTACTTCCGCTTGATTTTTTCATCGGCAAAGAAATTTATCGTCTCTGCGATACCCTGCAAACCGAAAATGTTCATCAGCGAGGCGTCGGCGCGGGATACCATTTCGATTGCAATTGTGTAAATCACGTTCGGAAAATTTAGTCCCCCGAAGCGGTGCGGCAGCGTAAAACCCATCAAATCCGCCCCGGCAAGGGCCTTGAGCGATTCGGCTATGCCGTCGGCATAACTTACCGACCCGTCTGCATTGAGAGTATTGCCCTGACGGTCGATACTCTCTCCGCGAGGAGCGATAAAATCCGCGCTCAACTGGCCCAGCGCATCGAGCACCAGTTCGTAGTTGCGGACTGCCTCGGCCGCGTCGGCAGGCGCATAGTCGCACTCGGCGGCAAATCGAAACCCCTGCTCCTGGTACTCGGCTATCCCTGCCAAATCAAGGTGCCGGAAAAGAAACTGAATATCCTCGTTATCGCGAAAAAAATTTCCCATTTTACATATCCTTTTTTTTGACCAGCGACCAGCGACTATCGACCAGCGACTAAATCACTTTACAGCCTTTTCTTTGAGCGACTTTATCATCATCGGCACGACCTTGTTCAGGTCGCCCACGATTTTATAATGTGCGATGTTGAATATCGGCGCTTCAGGGTCGCTGTTGATGGCGATTATTTTCTGGCTGTCGCTCATACCCGCCTGGTGCTGAATCGCCCCGCTTATCCCCACCGCGATATAAAGACTTGGCCGAACCGTCGTGCCGGTCTGGCCTATCTGATGGTCCTTGTCGATAAATCCCAGGTCCACCGCCGCACGCGTCGCCCCCGGAGCGCCGCCGAGACAGTGCGCAAGGTCCCAGATAAGCCTGAACTTGTCCCTGCTGCCTACGCCGGCTCCCCCGGCTACGATTATGCGTGATGTCTTGAGATTGACCTTCCTCTGCTGCACATGCTCGCTGATTATTTCCACTGCCAAATCGTCGCTTGTCAGGTGCGCTTTCTCGATTACTATCTGGGCTTTTCTGCGGCCGTCAGGCTCCGGCATCGGCATAACGCCCTCCCGCACCGTCGCCATTTGCGGCCAGCGGTCAAAATTGATAATCGTGGCGATGATGTTGCCCCCAAAGGCAGGGCGAATCTGGAACAGCAGGTTATCATAAACCTGACCGGTCTTTTTAATCTCGTGCCTGCCTATCTGCAGGTCCGTGCAGTCCGCCGTAAGACCCGCTCTGACAGAACTTGCTATATGGGGAGCAAGGTCTCTGCCGACCGGGGTAGCGCCGTACAGAACAATCTGCGGGTTGTACTTGCCAATCAGCCCGTCGATTACTTTTGAATAACTGCTGGCCTGGTAGTGTTCCAGCAGAGGATGTTCGGCCAGATAGACCTTGTCCGCGCCGTAATGGCCCAGCCGTTCGGCAAGGTCCTTTACCCTGTCGCCCAGAAGTACCGCAGCCAGCGGAACCTTCAGTATCCCGGCAAGCTCCCCGGCCTTGCTCATCAACTCCAGCGGCGTATCTTCCAGCCTGCCCCCGTGCTGCTCCGCGAATACCCACACCTCTCCATTTTTATTTACCTCTATCATCGCTTACCCTTTTTTATTTTATTCTCCGCCCGAAGGGCCTCCTTAATTTTGATTTTTGCTTTTTGATATTTGATATCCTCTATCCGAGCGTATGGTCAACTATCAATTCGTGTATCATTTCATCGATACCCCCCTGGCGCGGTTCGACGTTTTTGCTTTCCTTTGCGGTCAGCACAACGCTTTGAATCCGGTGAACCTTGGTAGGCGAACCGTCCTTGCCGCACCATCGCAGGTCTGCGCCAAGGCAATCCAGGTCCCACTGCTCAATCAGCGCCCCTCGCCGGGCAAGAGCTGCGCATCGCTGCTCCGTCATTTCCGCAACCTCACTATCGGCCCCCTGCGGGTTTTCGGCTTTTATCCGCTGTTCAATCTCAATTCTTACCGCGGCGGTTTTGTATTTCATCAGCCTCTTTGCGCAGCTTACACGCGGCTCGTTGGCGCTGTCGATTACCGTCAGCAGAATCGGAAGCCTGCTGCGAACCTCCTGCCAGCCGTTGCCGAGATTACGCTTGACCTCGATGGTCCTGTCGGAAAGTTTAAGCAGCGACTCGACATAAGTAATCTGCGGCATTTTGAGCTTTTCGGCAAGCTGCGGACCCACCTGCGCGGTGTCCCCGTCAATCGCCTGGCGTCCGCAAAGAACTATATCAGGATTGAGCATCATTACCCCGCAGCTAAGGATATAGCTGGTCGCCAGCGTATCGCTTGCAGCGCAGCGTCTGTCGGTGATAAGAACCGCCCGGTCTGCCCCGCGGAACAGGGACTGTCGAAGAACATCCGCCGCCCCCGGCAGACCCATCGTCATCACCGTAACCTGCCCGCCGTATTTGTCCTTGATTTGCAGGGCCATTTCAAGGGCGTTCAGGTCTTCCGGGTTGAATATCGCCGGCAGCGCAGCCCGGTTGACCGTGCCGTCCTCGTTCATCGCCTGGCCGGTTATTCGCTTTGTATCGGGCACCTGCTTTACAAGCACTGCGCAATGATAAGCCACAAAAAATCTCCCGTGATTTAATACTACAGCGTCACTTGACGCTGGAAATACGACTTTTGAATTAAAATTCTAGGCGCTAAATCCTAAACCCTAAACAATATCAAATGTTCAAAATCCCAATTTTCAAAACGAAAACCGCACATTATCAGCTTTGAGTTGTTTGGATTTTTGGCCATTCGGATTTAGAGCTTGTTTAGGATTTAGAAATTCGAATTTAGGATTTAACATTATTACCATAACTTTTTATAAAGCAAAGTGTTATCAATATCAAGCAAATCTAAGCAGCGTTGCAGTATTAATATGCACCTTTTTCGCCGAAGAAAGAGCGGGATAGTCTAAGGCTTTGTGCCGATATGTCAACAAAAAACGCCGCCCGGCGTGCGATTAGAACCCGTTGTTATGGTAGTCCGGCTTGCCGTCGTCGCTGTCATACGCCGTCGCCTCAGATTCCTCAAGTCGCAACTGAATCCTCTCTATATGCTCGGCCCTGCGGCTCTGGCTGTCCACTACAACCTCAATCGCGCTTAAACGCACGTCTTCTGTGGCAATCTCAAGCGGATACGGCATCTGCGTCCTGAAAGCCTTTATCACACACTCGCTTTTCCGTCCGAGCACCGACTCGTGCGAGCCGGTCATCCCGATATCCGTGATAAACGCCGTGCCTTTGGACATTATTCGCTCATCCGCTGTCGTTACATGCGTATGCGTGCCGTAAACACAGCTTACCTTGCCGTCCAGATAATACCCCATCGCCGCCTTTTCACTGGTGGCCTCGGCGTGCATCTCCACAAACACAATCTCGGCCTGCTGCCCGACCCTCGGCAGAATACTGTCTATCCTCGCATACGGACAATCGGAAGGCTTCATAAAAATCCTGCCAATCAGCGGCACCACCGCCACCGTCAGTCCCTTCCCCGTCTGGTAAAGGGCAAAGTCCTTACCGACCGAGCCGGGCGACAAATTGGCCGGACGTGCGATATTGGAATTGTTCTCAAGTACAGGTATTATCTCCTTCTTGCGGTACGCATGGTCGCCGAGCGTAATAATATGCGCGCCGTACTTGAGCAGCTTTTCATAAATCTGCAGCGTAATACCCGAACCGCCGGCCGCGTTCTCGGCGTTGACAATAACGCAGTCAATCTGCCTGTCGCGAACCAGCTCCGGCAGCTTCGCCGACAGCACACGCCTGCCGGGCCTGCCGACAACATCACCGATACAAAGTATCTTAACCTTCATCTGATCCTGCAATAATTTAAGATTTACGATTGAAGATTTAGCGTACAACGTACCAATCGTCCATCGTCAATTCTATCGTGCATATTCCACGCACCGAACTTCCCGAAGCAGCGTTACCTTTATCTCGCCCGGATAGGTCATTTCTTCCTCTATCTTTTTGGCGATGTCGCGGGCGATTTTAACGGCGGACTCGTCGTCAACCTGCGAGGCGTTAACAATCACCCTGACCTCTCGACCGGCCTGTATGGCATAACAGCCTTCAACGCCATTGAAACTACCGGCGACTTCCTCAAGCTTTTCAAGCCGTTTGATGTATCGTTCCAGCGTTTCCCGACGCGCTCCGGGCCGCGATGCGCTTATCGCATCGGCCGCGGCTATCAGCGGCGTATAAGGATTGTCGGCGGGGATATCCCCGTGATGCGCTTCCACCGCGTTGAGTATAATCTGACTCTCCTTGAAACGACGAAGATAATTGGCCCCGATGGCCGGATGCCCGCCCTCGACCTCACGATCCATCGCCTTGCCGATATCGTGCAAAAGACCGGCCCGCCTGGCTATCGAACCATCCAGCCCAAGCTCATCGGCCATCACCTGCGTCAAAAACGCCACTTCCACGCTGTGCCGCAGCACGTTCTGGCCATAGCTGGTCCGGTAGTGCAGGGCGCCTAACATCCCCACAATCTTGTCGTTAAGTCCGCGAACATCCACTTCCTCAGCCGCCGCTTTGCCAATCTGAATCACACGCGCATGAACATCCTTCTTTGTCTGCTCTACAAGCTCCTCTATCCGGGTCGGGTGAATACGCCCGTCCTGAATAAGACGCTCCATACTAAGTCTTGCCACCTCTCGGCGAATCGGATTAAATCC
>JBGSSG010000122.1:0-2448 GCA_041737185.1 Anaerohalosphaeraceae bacterium | reverse complement strand
CCCCCAGAAAAAAACGACAACAATTACCGTTTCCGACAAAATCAACGAAATCACCGAAGAATACCTGGCCAAACTAAACACAGGAGCCATCACCATTGTAGGCTCGGTACTGGTCATCTGGGCGGCGATTGGCCTGCTTACCACCATCGAACGCTCATTCAACAACATCTGGCGGCTGGGCCGTGGACGAGACTTCCTTCATCGAATGATTAACTACTGGGCAATCCTGACACTTGGCCCGCTGCTGTTGGCGGTCGGCTTCTATCTGACCGCTCGCTTTGCCCTGACAAGCTCGCTCGAACAGGGGCCGCTGCACGTTTTTCAGCCGCTGCTTCCGTTTGTCATCAGCGTTGCAGGACTGTTCATTCTCTACGTCTTCATCCCGAACACCACCGTCAGATTCGGCTCGGCGCTGTGGGGCGCTTTTGTCGCAGCGCTGCTCTGGACCGCCGCTAAATACGCATTCGGCCTGTATATAACCAACTTCATACCATTTCAGGCCGTGTACGGCATACTCGGCATAATTCCACTGTCGGTCTTCTGGATTTATATAACCTGGGTCATCGTGCTGTTCGGCCTGCAGCTTACTTACGCAACACAGAACATCAAACATCTCGACCAGGCCGAACTGGCCCGGCTGCGACACGCCGAATCGGCATTCATCGCAAATGACCGCACCGCCGTCAGATTGATGGGCTGCATCCTGGCTGCCTTCGAACAGGTTGACCAGAAACCCGTTACCGCCAATCAACTCTCCTCGCGTCTGAATCTTCCTGCGGACCTGGCGGAACGTCTTTGCCGGCTGCTGGTCGGCAAGGGCCTGCTCTGCCAGACGAGCGACCCTGTTGTCGGCTATGTTCCCTCCACCGACGGGGCGCATATAAAACTTTCCGACATCACAACGGCCCTCGACTCCGCCGCCTTCGACCAGTCTGCCGGTGCAAAATCCGAAAAGGCTGAGGCGGTCTTTGAGGACGTGCGGAAACTAATGGACAAGTACACCCTCAAGGACGTGCTTGGCGCATGGGTCGAGGCAGAACAGATTGCCGGCCCGCAGGAGCAGGACGATTTGAATGTTTAGACGCTCAGAGGATAACCGCTTTTAGGCCGTCGCAGATGAACATCAGGCCAAATGCCGCTATTGCCGCGCCGCAAAAAAACGATACGACCCACCGGCCGCGACCTTTCATTATTCTCGAACCGGCGTGCGATCCGAGCGATAAAATACTCAGCCACACCAAATCGCACAGCCAGTGTACCCCTGCGAACACCGCCACCGCCGCCCACCCGAAACCTCTCGCGCGATACGCAAGGTTTAAACCAACCGTAGCCCACCACAAAAGAAAATACGGATTCGTCGCCGAAAGAACTATCCCTGTAATCACCGGCCCTGACGCCCTGACCGGCCCGGCGCTATCGCCGTCCCTGCCAATCTGTCGCAGCATATCAATCCCAAGATAGACTAAAAAAGCCCCGCCGGCCAGACCCACAAACGCACGCACCGCGTCGGACTTCAAAAAAACACCCCACCCCGCCAAAAGCAAAAATATCAGTGGTATCTCCACAATCCCGTGGCCTGCCGCAATCCCTGCACCGGCCCATCGGCTCCGCGCTCCCGCGGCCAATGTCGCCGCCGTTACCGCTCCCGGAGCCATCACGCCGGAAAGCGATATTAAAACAACCTGTATCAGAAAAACCGCAAGGGCCATCCGCCTTACTCCACAACGACATTTACCAGTACACGCCCGCCACTGCCCACAAACATAAGAATCCTGCCGTGATTGTCCATGTCTGTTTGGGAGAACGCTTTTATTATAACACAGCGGGAAAAAGCTTTTGACGGCAGGATTACAGAGCAAACGGCAGTTTGTTGAGAATCAGAGAAATGTTTGGCGCATATTTGCCGTCTGTTTCGACAACCAATTCAGTTTTTAGCAGAGAATTCCAATCACGGGTGAATGAATTCTTGGTTTTGCCTTTGTCGAGATAAATTTTGGCGGTTATTTTTTCAATTTCATCCTTAGTTAAAGGTTTGCCTTGACGGGAAATTTGTATCAGCACGTTTCTCTGGCGTTTTGAAGCATCGTTATCGGGCATATCTCGAAATCGCTCAAAAACATAATGTTCCCACGAAACTTTTTGTACCTGTGCAATTACGGCGTCAATAACGCCTTGCAGACCATCACGAAGGCCCTGTATCGCATAAGCAAAGAAATCCCGGACATCGCCTTTTGTTTTACTGATTTTATCAAGCCGACGATAATATTCTGAACGGGTTAAATTATAATGATTACTCAGCAGGTGAGCTGCCGGCGAAGGAGCTCCTGATGAAAGCAAAATCATAAATTCTATTAAGCGGGCTGTCCGACCATTGCCGTCGCCGAATGGGTGAATAAGTACAAAATAAAGATGGGCCGCCATCGCTTTGAGTATTGCAGTCGCAATTTT
>JBGSSG010000014.1:0-7239 GCA_041737185.1 Anaerohalosphaeraceae bacterium | reverse complement strand
CCTTTTGAGCAGCCCCGTGTCGTAGAGGAAATTTCTGACGGCGACGGCGGCGCCGTACACTAAGCTGACGGGGACAAGTACGCAGCGCAGAATTGCCGCCGGCAATCGCCGGTCAGTCCCGGAAATAATCATTCGATAGGCGTTCTGGTCCAAACAATGTCCCTTAAAAACTATGCGGCAGGATAGGCCTTGAAGAAAAATCCTAAGCACTAAATCCTAAATTCTAAACAAGCTCCACATACAAATGACCGAAAATTCAAACAGCTGAAGGCTGCTAATGTGCGGTTTTTGTTTTGGAAATTGGGATTTTGAACATTTGATATTGTTTAGGATTTAGATATTAGGATTTAGGATTTTCTTCATCAATCGTCAATCTCTCTTCATCCTGCGGATAATGGCCTGTGCCATTTCCATTGTGCCGACAGCGGTCGGGTCGTCGCGGTCGGGCTTCATATCGTAGGTAACGTCTTTGCCTTCGGCAATGACGGCGGCGACGGCGTTTTCAAGTCTGTCCGCTTCTTTGGCCAGATTAAGGTGTCGCAGCATAAGTACGCCGCTTAATATAAGGGCCACGGGGTTGACCTTGTTGGTTCCCTTGTATTTTGGTGCGCTGCCGTGGGTGGCTTCGAAGACGGCGATTTTTTGGCCGATATTTGCTCCGGGAGCGACGCCGAGGCCTCCGACAAGTCCGGCGCACAGGTCGCTGAGGATGTCGCCGTAAAGGTTCGGCAGGACGATGACGTCGTACAGTTCGGGTTTTTGCACAAGCTGCATACACATATTGTCAACTATGCGGTCTTCAAATTCGATGTCGGGGAAATTTTTGGCGACCTGCCTGCTGACTTCCAGCCACAGTCCGTCGGTGTATTTCATTATGTTTGCTTTGTGAACGGAAGTAACTTTGCGGCGATTGTTTTTTCGCGCGTATTCGAAGGCAAATCTGACGATGCGGTCGGTCCCTTCTGTGGATATGGGCTTGATGCTTATCCCTGCGTTTTGGCCGATTTTTCGGGCGGAGTGTTTGTTGAGCCAGTCGATAAGTTCGAGCGTGTCGGATTTGCCTTTTTCGAATTCGATGCCCGCGTAAAGGTCTTCGGTGTTTTCCCGCACAATCACCAGGTCGATGTTTTCGTATCGGCTTCTCACGCCTTTGTAGCTTTTGCAGGGCCTAACGCATGCGTATAGGTCGAGCTCCTGGCGGAGGTGGACGTTGACGCTGCGAAAGCCCGTGCCTACGGGGGTGGTGATGGGGGCCTTGAGTGCGACGCCATTTTTGCGTACGGATTCGATGGTTTCCTCCGGCAGGGGTGTGCCGGCGGTTTTCATAATATCAACGCCTGCCTGCCGGACGTCCCATTCTATTTTTGCCCCGGCGGCGTCAATGCAGAGACGGGCCGCCTCGGCAATTTCAGGGCCTATCCCATCGCCTGTAATCAGTGTTATCTTCAGCATTTTACGAACTCCTGTAAACTGTGTTGTTGGTCAGTAGTACTGTCGCAGGTCTTTCAGCAAAGGCGGATATGATATCGTATTTGCGACGTCTGGTCAACCGGAATAAAAGAGGGAGGATGCCGGTTCTTGTCGTTTATCGGGAGCCGGCGTACAGCTCGTATTTCAATAGCCGGCATTCGATGTCGGCGTTGAAGAGTATAATTCGCCTGCTGGTGCGCAGGCCGATATGTTTGGCGAGGTCGGGATTTCCGGTGAAGACATAGCCGTCGCTGCCGGCGCATTTTTGCTTGAAGAAATCCCCGATGCGACGGTATGTTTCTTTGAGTTTTTCGATTTCGCCGAGCCGCTGGCCGTATTCCGGGTTCAGCACAATAATTCCCTTACCCTGCGGGATGGTTGTATCGGCGAAATCACATACGTCAAACTGTATCAGATGGTCAACGCCGGCGGTCATTGCGTTTTTACGAGCCGCCTCTATTGCAGCCGGGTCAATATCGGTAGCGATAATTGGTGCGGGTTTGGCGGATGCCTTTCCGCCGCGCTTCTTGCTTTGCTTCAAGGCCTCGGCTCGCATCTGCTGCCACAGGCTGTCATCGTAAAATGTCGTGTGCATAAAACCGTAATAAGTTCGCAGCAGTCCCGGTGCACGGCCGGTGGCGATTAAGGCGGCCTCGATTGCCAGTGTGCCGCTGCCGCACATCGGGCAAATCAGCGGCGTCGAGCCGTCATATCCGGCGGCGGTCAGAATCGCTGCGGCAAGCGATTCCCGCAATGGGGCCTTGTGCGGCATTTTGCGATAGCCGCGGTCGGACAGCTTCAGGCCTGATGTATTCAAATACAGCCGGCAGTATTCGTTCTTCCAGAAAAACTGAACCACAACGCCGAGTTTATCCTTGCCGGAGTTCGGCCTGCCGCCGGTCTTTTCGACCATCCTGTCCACAATGCCGTCCTTGACCTTCAGATTGGCGTACATTGAATTATTGATTGAGGGAGTATCGACGCGACCGACTACGCTGATGTATTCCTTTGATGAAATCATCCGTTCCCACTGGATATCTTTGACCTGCCGGTACAAATCATCCGGATTTTGGCAGGGAAATTCCTTCAGAAGATACAGGACGTTGTACGCGGTGCGAAGGCAGAGGTTAAGTTTCATTGCGTCGATATGCGAGCCTTCGATTTCGACGCCGGCAAAGTGGCAGCCGCTTACCTGGTAGCCGAGGGTTTCGATTTCCCGCTGAACAAAGTCCGCCAGACCCGGCGAACAGGTTACCAGTATTTTGCTTTTATCTTCCTGCTTCATTTATGCGACGGAGCGTCTGGGACGTTTTATGAGATTTCAGGGCCTAAGAGTTGATAGGCCTTTTGTTAATTCTGAAAAAATAATTTCTGCTGCCTGGCCTGCGGCGTTTACGATATCATCGCCGGTGGCCTGGGGGAGTTTGATATTCTTTTGGTAAGTCCGGTCCAGCACAATCCGGCCGTACCGGGATGTTTTATCAATTTTAAGAAGCACAAACCTCATTTTGACATTTACCGCAGGATTGGCTTTATCCGCGATATCACAGAACAACTCAAGCAGGTGCGGCTCAAGTATATAATCGGGTTCGGCCCTGCTTGTCGCTGTCATTATATTTGAAAAAACAGCGGAGTCCCGCAGCCATCCGGCAAGAAGCTCGGTCAACTGCTCGTCCGGCGGCGAGAGAAACTGGTTGTAATAGTCTGCGCGGAACCGCCCGCCTCCGAGATGGAAGATAAGTGATTGTCCGTCGTACGGGGCCGCGGCGAGGACCTGCCGGATTTTCAGCGAGGCGGGAATCTGCGTATTTTGCCGCTGCGGGGCCGAAAGCTTCAGGATGTAATAATTTTTTGACGCGGCGTTTTTTTCGCGGCCCAGGCACCCTGTTATTGCTGCGGCCAGGAGCGCCGCAATAACGGCTAAAGTTTTTGTCCGGTATTTCATTTTGTCGTCTCCAAACGTGCGGGCGGCTGGGATAAGAGCAATTGGGCCGGGTCAGCCCTGAGCTGCTCTGAAAGCCCTTTGAGATTGCGAACCGTTGAACGCAGGTCATAGAGGATTTTGTCGATGTTGTCCTCGTTGCCGGCGATGAGATTTTCAATCTGTCTTAAATTGCGGTTAAACTGAGCCATCGTGTCGGGCAGGGACGTCTGCGGCAGGTTCGGGTCGGCAGACTGCATCAGAAGATTTGCCTGCTGCGCGGTTTTATTGAGCTGGGCCATCAGTTCAATGGCGGTCTGCCGAATTTGCGGGATTTGAGCCTCCTCCATAGCCGTCTGCATTGCTTTTAAGGTGCTTTCGAGTTGGGCAAACACGGCGGGGAAGTCGATTTTCTCAAGCCGTTGAAATACGCTGTCCACCGCCTTGGTAAAGCTGGTAATAAGACTTGTCGTGGACGGCACATAGATATTTTTTGTCTGCCAGGGCGGTACGAGCGCGGGATTTCGCAGGGGGTCAAAATAATCGGCCTCGAGATAGGCGATGCCTGTAATTCCCTGATATGAAAGTTTCAGCCGCAAACCGCTGCGTATCCGGTTTCGAATGAGGGTTTTTATTTCCTCAATTGTTTTTTCCGGCCCGATGAAGTTTTTTTTGTCCACCGCCATTATGACCATCACGTAGCGGCTGAATTTTTCAAACTCGGCGCTGCCGGAAGCCATCGGGTATTCCCGGCTTGCAAACGTGATTTTTTTGACTCTGCCTATCGTTACGCCGCGATGGAACAGCGGCGAACCGACGGCCAGGCCCTGCACGGATTCATCGATGTATGTTTCTATCAGGAAGGAGTCCGTGGTCAGGATGTCCGCGCTTACAAGAAAAAGACCCGCGACCAGAATAAGTACGGCGGCGATGAAAAACAAGCCGATGCGAAAATAATGTGCGCTGGAATTCATAACTGCTCCTGTGTTTTGAGACCTGCGGCAGGGGGGCTGGCCGCAGGTATCGGGTCTGTTTCGGTCTTACGGTTAAAGAACCGCCAGACAGCAGGGTTGGCGGTATCGTTTTGCAGTTCCTCCGGTTTGCCCGCGGCGATAATCCCGCGGGAGTTTTTATCGAGCATAATCACCCTGTCGGCAAGGGCGAAGACGCTTTCAAGCTCGTGCGTAACAATGACAAAAGCGATATGATTGGAAACAGCAAGGCTGTGTATAAGTTTATCGAGCTGGGCGGATGTTACGGGGTCCAGACCCGCCGAGGGTTCATCGAGAAACAAAATTTTCGGGTCCAGAGCCATTGCTCTGGCAAGGGCGGCGCGTTTCTGCATTCCGCCGGAGAGCTGCGCCGGAAGATAATGTTCGAAACCCTCCAGCCCGACAAGCTGCAGTTTCATCGCAGCCGTTTGTCTGCAGGCCGATTCCGAAAGTCCGGTAAGCTCTTCCAGCGGCAGCATCACGTTCTCTAAAAGGGTTATTGAGCCGAAAAGGGCGTTGTTTTGAAAGGTTACCCCCGCGGAAGCAAGGATTTTTCCCCGCTGCCTCGGCCCTGCGCTGACGATGTCGTTTCCATTGATGAAAATTTTTCCTGCTAACGGCTCAAGCAGCCCGATCAGATGCTTTAGCAATGTGGTTTTGCCGCAGCCGGAGCCGCCGAGGATGACAAAAATCTCACCGGCGGAAACGGTAAAGGAGATATTTTCCAGCAGCGCCTGGCCGGGAAAACCTACTGAGACGTTCTCGACGCTTACGACATATTTATTCTGTTCAAGGCTCATTTTTTTCGCTCAGATATTCAGATAATACAAAAGCACGGAAAACACGCCTTCAGCCAGCACAATCAGCACGATTCCGCTTACGACCGCCCGTGTTGTGGAAATGCCCACAGCGCCTGCGCCGGATTTGGTCTGCAGGCCGCGAAGACAGCCTATCCATCCGACCAGCCCGCCAAAGACAAGGGCCTTGCCCAGTCCGACCCAGATGTCCGTTGCGGTCAGTATCGACTGCACGTGCGACCAGTATGTATTGACGGAAAAGCCCAGCGATACTATCACCACCGCCGAGCCTGCAAGGCCTGCAACATTAAACAATACGGTCAGCAGGGGAGCCGCAAGAATGGTAACAAACACCCGCGGCACACACAGAAAACGCACAGGGTTTAGTCCCATTACCTCAAGTGCGTCAAGCTCGTTGTTGATTTTCATCGTGCCAATCTCGGCGGCGAAGGCGGAACCTGTTCGACCGGCCAGTATAATCGCCGTTATAAACGGGCCAAGGACACGCACCAGAGCTACGGCCACAAGGTCGGAGACATAGACCTCTACGCCGAACTGACGCAGAGGCATTGCCGAGCTGAAAGCCATAATCAGGCCGAAAAGCGCTCCAAGCAGCAGTGTAATGCCCACCGCGTTGACGCCGACCAGTTCGGACAGGGTGAAAATATCCCTCCATCGTATCTTCGCGTATCTTTTGACGAACTGAACCGCTGCGCAAAGGAACTGTCCGACAAAGCTGATTTGAGAAAGTATATCGTCGGAAATATCGCAGGCCATCCTGCCGAGCTGTTCGCACAGGTTTTGGGATGTTCGTTTGCTTTTGACGGCTTCTAAAAGCGAGCGGCTGTCGAAGCGGTTGTATGAAAGCTTGAGTTCCTCTGAAAGTCCGCGTGTTTGCACGGTCATTTTTTGTTTTTGGCCGTATTGTTCAAGGGCAAGCAGCAGACCCATCCCTGCGGTGTCGCAGAGCCGCAGTGCGCCGGCGTCGATGAGCAGGTTTTTCTCTTTTGGCTTTTGGGGAAGCGCGTCCAGTTTATCCCAGCCTGCCCCGGCGTTTGTCAGGTCGATTCGCTTGCCCAGCCGAATGACCAATTGGCCGGGACTGCTGCAGTCCAACTCAAAGGGATTTGATGTTTGCTCCTGCCGGTCGGTCAAATCGAAGCTCCTGAAAAACGCAGTTTATTTTGTCTATATCTACACGATACATTCGGTTCTGTCAAGGACGTTAGCATTGCCGGTTGGCATTGACGGTTTTAGAGGAGTTTTTGGGGGAAAGCGGGGATTTTTCTTGCCAAGGCCGGCGTAAATCTGTAGATTAACCCGTTCTTTAACCACATAAATCGGGCGATTAGCTCAGTTGGTAGAGCAGCTGACTCTTAATCAGCGGGTCCTGGGTTCAAGTCCCGGATCGCCCAGTTTCGATTACATCGGACCAGAGCAGGAGAACAGGTGAACAGTGGAGCGGCAGAGCAGGGGCACTCGCAGGACATCGAGTAGTGGCTCGCATTGATCCGAACAGATGGGGTCGGGCCGGTGCTTTTTTCCAGGCTGCTCAAGAGTTTTCTGACGATTGACCGGGTTATGGGCGCATCTGTCGCCGAGCTTACCCACGTCCAGGGCATAGGCGGGAAAACCGCCGAAAGCATCGCGCGAACACGTGATAAATTCGACAGCCGGAAAGAACTTGAACAGGCCGATAAACTGGGCGTCTGGCTTGTGCATCAGCAAGACCTGCGCTATCCGCTGCCGCTTAAGGGTATTTATGACCCGCCGCCGGTCCTGTATGTAAAGGGCATGCTGAACAGGGGAGACAGTCTTGCCCTTGCGATTGTAGGTTCGCGCCGATGCAGCGTCTATGGGTCGGAGCAGGCGAGCCGTTTTGCCTGTCTGCTGGCCGATATGGGTTTTACGATTGTAAGCGGGCTTGCCCGCGGGATTGACAGCGCTGCGCACAACGGCGCTCTTGCCGCCAAAGGCAGGACCATTGCGGTACAGGGCTGCGGGCTTGGGCAGGTTTTCCCGCCGGAGAATAAAAAGCTTTTTGAGCAGATAGCCGAGT
>JBGSSG010000009.1:0-8142 GCA_041737185.1 Anaerohalosphaeraceae bacterium | reverse complement strand
CAAAATAAAGATTATGCCGCCGGGCCACCAGCATAGCGTTGGCCCGTGTGTTCCGTGTCAAAAGGCCGATACGAATGCCTCGCCGCCGCAAAGATTCCAGCAATTGACGGGCGCCGTTGTTGAGCCTGCTGTTTTGTGCGGCCGCATCTTCGTGCCTTGCCAGTACCGCCTCGGCCCGCTGTCTTGCCTGTTCGTCCATTTCTTCCATCGCATCGAGCAAGTCCAGCCGGCCCTGCACGCCCATCTCCTGACGAATACGGTCGAAATCAAGCACAGGTTCGGTGAGCGTCCCGTCAAGATCAAATATGACAGCCCTGACTTTCATACGTCCGACTCAAATTCCTTCCGCAGAAGCTCAATTAAATATCTTGCCGCCTTGCTTAATGTTTTATCCCTGCGAATGATAATCCCCGTCGGACGGTAGAATGTCTCATTTGAAAACGGCAATGCTTTTAACGTACCGCTGGCAATTTCCATCCTGATGCAGGGTTTGGGCAAAATGCTCACCCCGGCGCCGATTTCCACCGCACGCTTGATTGTCTCCGTATTGTCAAACGCCATCACCGTCCGAACCGACACATTATATCGCCGAAAAATCGAATCTATCAGGTTTCGAGACGGTATATCCGTCGCAAAAGCAATGAATTTCTCACCCTGCAACTGATGTATGTCAACCGACTCCTGCTCGGCAAGCAGGTGCTCTGGGGAACATACCATAACAAGCGGCTCATTTTCAAACGGGTGAACCTCGATATTACGGTCGCGGTGCGGTACCGCCACCACCCCTATATCAATATGGCCGTCCAGCACCCGTTCGTAAATATCCTTGGCGCTCTCATACACAATCGACAGGTTCACGTCGGGATAAATGGACATAAATTTTTTCACATAGGGCTGAAGGGTGTGCATCCCTATACTGAATATCGCGGAAAGATTTATCTGGCAATTTGACCGGTTCAACTCCGCCAGTTCTATGGTCAGCCGATTGTAACGCTCAAGAATATCACGACAGGCCTTGTAGAATATCTGCCCCGCAACGGTAAGCTCGATAGGTCGCTTTTTACGGTCAAACAACTGGACTTTATGCTCCAGCTCGACCTGAGCTATCTGCTGAGAAACCGCGGATTGGCTTATGCTGTGTGCCTCTGCCGTCCTCGAAAAATTCTTCATTTCCACAAGGTCACAGAACAATTTGACTGTTTCGATGTTCATTAAAATATCTTATCGCTACTATTACCAGACTTTGTTTGATTTCTCTCCGACAACGTGTATTATAAGCACACGTTATAGTTTGTAAAGAATAAGTTTTACAAATTGACTGCCCGGCTCATTAGTTTGCCTCTGGCTTGGCTTGCAGTGTTTCGGACAGGGGTTCAAAACCTTGTGCACTGTATGGAATAAAAAAATAACATCTTAATTGTGGAAAGGGAAAAAATGGCTACCCAGTTTGTTGACGCTATTATGGAGCAGGTAACCGCTCGCAATCCCGGTGAACGGGAATTTCACCAGGCGGTTCGGGAAGTTGCCGAATCTGTTCATCCCGTCATCGCAAAAAACCCCGAGTTCGCGCGGGCGAAAATCCTCGAACGATTAGTGGAACCTGAAAGGCAGATTATGTTCCGGGTTCCCTGGATCGACGACAAGGGAAACGTGCAGATTAACCGTGGCTTTCGAGTCCAGTTCAGCAGCGCAATCGGGCCGTACAAGGGCGGAATTCGTTTTCATCCTTCCGTGTATCTGGGCATCATTAAGTTTCTCGGCTTTGAGCAGATTTTCAAAAACGCCCTCACTACCACGCCGATAGGCGGCGGCAAGGGCGGCAGCGACTTCGACCCAAAGGGCAAGTCCGACAACGAAGTGATGCGATTTTGCCAGGCGTTTATGAGCGAACTGTTTCGGCATATCGGCCCCGATACGGACGTCCCCGCGGGCGATATCGGCGTCGGCGGCCGCGAGGTGGGGTATCTGTTCGGCCAGTATAAAAAACTCACAAATTCCTTTACCGGCGTTCTGACCGGCAAGGGTTTGGATTTCGGCGGTTCGCTGGCGCGGACTGAGGCGACGGGATACGGCCTGGTCTATTTTGTAACACGTATGCTTGCGGCCCGCGGCACAGACTGGAAGGGCAAAAAAGTGGTCGTCTCGGGTTCAGGCAACGTGGCCATTTACGCAGCCGCCAAGGCGATGGAAATGGGAGCCAAAGTCATCGCGATGTCGGACAGCAACGGATATATCGTGGACGAAAAAGGCATAAATCTGCAGGCCGTAAAACGCATCAAGGAAATCGAAAGAGGCAGGATAAAAGAATACGCCGATGAGCAAAAGGGCGCTAAGTACTTTGACGACTGGCGAAAAATCTGGACCGTCCCCTGCGATATCGCCCTTCCTTCAGCTACACAAAATGAGCTGGATGAAGAAGGCGCAAAGGCGCTGGTCAAAAACAAATGCATCGCGGTCGGCGAGGGCGCAAATATGCCGTCCACCCCGGAGGCCATTGAAGTGCTCCTCGACAACGGAGTTTCATTCGGTCCCGCCAAGGCCGCCAATGCCGGCGGCGTCGCGACCAGCGCTCTGGAGATGTGCCAGAACTCTATGCGTCTTAGCTGGACGTTTGAGGAGGTTGACAATCGCCTAAAGATGATTATGAACGCGATTTACGACCAGTGCGTAAAGGCCGCCGAGGCTTACGGCGCAAAGGACAACCTTGTCGCAGGCGCCAACATCGCCGGCTTCCTCAAGATCGCAAGGGCTATGATGGCTCAGGGCGTCGTCTGATTCTTCGCAGATCGAGTATATTTTGTAATCCGAAATAAAAAATCCCTCTGCCCTAAAGGCAGGGGGATTTTTTTGGATTTCCGGTCGCCATAAGTTGACATTGTAAGTTTACATTGTGCCGTTGCAGGCTTGCATCGTGGCGTTGTAAATATGCAAATAGCTGTTTTTGACTTAAAAATTGCGTTTTAAGTCCGTGAAGGTCGATTTTGTTTGTTTTAACGGTGTCGATGTGTTATTATTGGACGCAAGTTGGGAAGTTTGCGTTAGTGGTATGGTCTTAATAACAATTTTTTGAGGAGGTAGAATGATGAAAAGTAAATCAATTCTTGTAATGGCAACAGTAATGATACAATTGGCTATTTCAACAGCACGGGCAGAAGTTCTTTATAATATAACTGATCTGGGCAGTGGTGCTGCATGGAGTATTAATAGCTCTGGCCAAGTTGTTGGGAATTTTGGCCTCTGGGAAAATGGGATTCTTACTCCTTTAGGTGGAGAAGGTCGAGCAATAAATGCGAGCGGGCAAATTGTAGTTCAGACAGGAAGTAATAGTTTTTTATGGGAGAATGGAAATACAACTCCAATAGGTGGATATGCAAACGGAATAAACGATGAAGGCATTGTTGTAGGACGCGATGGTTTTAGTGCTTGGAAGTGGGGCAAAAATGGTGGTAAGATTTATCTTGGTGATGGCATGAATGATGCATATGGTATCAATTCTCAGGGGCAGATAGCTGGCATGGTTCGCAATACAGAAAATCTACTGATGCCGGCTTTATGGAATGGTTCAGGAAATGTAATTGATTTAGGAACTTTTGGGGGTGTGGTGAATGATTCATCTGCCGTTAATGGCAATGCGAATGGAATTAATAAATCAGGGCAAGTTGTAGGATATACAAGAAACACTGATAACGATAATTATAATGCCTTTATTTGGGACAGCGAAAATGGCTTACAGAACTTAGGAATTTTGGGTGATTCTGGTGGAAGCTATGCACTTTCAATAGATGATAGTAGTGTGGCGGTAGGATTTTCTGATGTCCCTTTATTTGGGGAGGATGACCATGCGTTTGTATGGGATGAAACAAGAGGCATTATTGATTTAAACACTTTAATTCCAATAAATTCAGGATGGGATTATTTGAGAATAGCAAGGGATATTGACAATCAAGGGCGAATAGTTGGTGAAGGATATATTAATGGACAAGCTCATGGTTTTTTACTTACACCAATCCCCGAACCGACCACGCTTTTACTGCTCGGCCTCGGTGCGATGATATTGAGAAAGAAATAGGAAAAACAGAAACTGATATTTCAGCCAAATACAAAAGGAGTACAAATCAAATGAAATGCAAAGTATATCCTACCGTCGAAAAGCATAATCGGTATATTATTGCACTATCTGAAGTAAAGAAGGAAAGGTAAGTGATTTGCCAAAACAGGCACAGGATGGGATTGGGGCGAATAAAACAGATAGAAAAGAGTCGAGGATGGTAAGGAAATATGTGAATTTTAAGGATGGGACTCAGCCTTTGGGCACGCGTAAGGTTGCATATGTAAACTGGTTAATGCGAAAGAAGGGTTATTCGCTGGAAAAAGCCAAATTAGCTGCCCACAGAAAGTTTTATCACGAAAGTCGAGGTTCGTAAGTGAACCTGGAATCTGGGGGACAGCATACCAGGGGAAAAAGTAATATAACTTTAATTGAAAGGAATTTTATTATGGCAAGATTTCCAAGAACACTTGCCTGCCGGCAGGCAGGGAACCAGAAGTTATAGCATTAGCGAAGGCAATCCCCCTGCACAAAAGCAGGGGGATTTTTTTGCGGAAATACGTCTCCATAAATCGGACAACCCGGTTATAATGAATCATAAGTATTTACCGAACTTTTTGGAGCTGACAGGTGGATGGATTTCCCGTTCCAAGTACTGGTTTGAATCATCTCGATGAAATGCTGACCGGTCTTGCGTACGGCGACAACGTCGTCTGGCAGGTGGACGATATCGCGCATTACAAGCAGATTATCGCTCCTTATGTCGAACGCGCCATAAAAGAACAGCGGAAAATCGTTTATGTCCGCTTCGACCAGCATGAACCGATACTGGAACCGCGCGAAGGCCTGACCATTGCAGAAGTTGACGCCGATACCGGATTTGAAAGTTTTTCAACGCAGGTACACAACGTTATCTCGCAGCAGGGCAGGGGGGCCTTTTATGTTTTTGACAGCCTCTCGGACCTGCTTACGGCCTGGGCTACGGACCTGATGGTCGGAAATTTCTTTATGGTTACCTGCCCGTATCTCTATGAGCTGGACACAATCGCCTATTTTGCCCTGCTGCGGGACTATCACTCCTATCAGACCGTCGCCAGAATCCGCGAAACCACACAGGTGCTGCTGGATGCCTATCATATTGACGGTGTCCTGTATATTCATCCCCTCAAGGTCGATAACAGGTATTCGCCTACGATGTTTCTGCCGCACCGCGATGATGGAAGCCGCTTTACGCCCGTAACCGACAGCGTTGACGCCGCGAGACTGTTTTCGTATATTTCCGACAAGGCGAGAAAGAGAACACGCAGGAAATTGGATTACTGGGACCTGCTGTTTCTGCGATGCGAGGAGCTGCTGGGTCGTTCTCCCGAATCCGCGGAGTGCCGGCAGGCCGTCGATAAGCTGGCCCGGCTGATGCTCGGCCGTGAAGACCGGATGCTCTCCTTAGTCAAAGGACATCTTTCTCTCAATGACCTGCTGGATATCAAGGCCAGGCTTATCGGCACAGGATTCATCGGCGGAAAGGCCGTCGGTATGCTGCTGGCCAGAAAAATTCTCACAGAGGACACATCCTTCAACTGGCCCGACAGGCTCGAAAAACACGACTCCTTTTACGTCGGTTCCGATATCTTCCACACCTATATCGTTCAGAACGGCCTGTGGAAACTGCGAATGGAACAGAAAACCCGCGAAGGTTATTTCGCAAAGGCTGAACAACTGGCGCAGGGTATTGGGGCGGGTAAATTCCCCGCCGAAATACGCGAGCAATTCCTCGAAATGATTGAGTATTTCGGACAGTCGCCAATCATCGTCCGCTCCAGCAGCCTGCTGGAGGACAGTTTTGGAAATGCCTTCCCCGGCAAATATGTGAGCCTCTTTCTGGTAAATCAGGGTTCCACGGATGACCGATACAAAAAATTTGAAGACGCGGTCAGAACCGTTTACGCCAGCACAATAAATGAAGACGCCCTTACTTATCGCCTCCGCAGAGGACTTGACCAGACGGATGAGCAAATGGCCCTTCTGGTGCAGCGGGTTTCTGGTACTTACCACGGCGGCTGCTTTTTCCCCGATGTCGCGGGGGTGGGCGTATCCTATAACACATTTGTCTGGAATCAGGAAATTGACCCGAGGGCCGGGATGCTGCGGATTGTCGCCGGGCTGGGAACTCGCGCGGTGGACCGCCCGGACAATGATTACCCCCGCCTGGTGGCCCTCGACAAGCCGCTTTTACGGCCGCAGTCCGGAATCGACAACATCAGACAGTTCTCACAGCATTTTATGGACGTACTGAATATCAATGAAAATACTTTCGAAACGGTTCCGGTCAAACAGTACCTGGCGCAAAACCAAGATTGGGATTTCAGTCTCTTTGCCGACCAGGACGATGACGCCGCAACACGAATGATTCAGCTTGGAATTGAGGGCGGGCAGATGTGGATTATGACCTTTGACCGCCTGCTGGCCGAGACGGATTTTGTATCTTTGACAAAACGCCTGATGGGAACGCTTGAGCGGATTTATGATTATCCCGTGGATGTCGAGTTCACACTGAATTTCCCGGCCAATCGGCCCCCGCAGATAAATCTTCTCCAGTGCAGGCCGCTTCAGACCCACGGCCTGGGGGCAAAAGTGAACATACCGCCTTCCCTTAAACCAGACCGGATACTGTTTGGGACACACGGCGGCTTCGTCGGCGGCTCTATAACACAGCCCATAGATAAAATCATATATGTCGAACCGGCCGAATATCTGAAACTTTCTATTCAGGATAAATATGACATAGCCAGACTGACAGGGAAAATCAATCGCAGGTTTTGCTCGCGGAAAACAGAGTCCGTTTTGCTGATGGGGCCGGGCCGATGGGGCACTTCCACCCCTTCGCTCGGCGTGCCCGTTAGATTTTCTGAAATCGACCAGGTATCCGTCCTGTGTGAAATATCCTACCCCGGCGGAAACCTGATGCCTGAAATGTCTTACGGCAGCCATTTCTTCCTCGACCTGGTGGAGGAAGAAATTTTTTATGTTGCCCTCTTTTGCGAAAAAAAGGACGTCGTTTTCAACGAAAAGCTTCTGAAAAACCGCGAAAATCTGCTTGTAAAAATTATCCCTGATGCGGCAAAATACGCGGATGTCGTTTTCGTGTATGATATGAAAAATCAGAACCCGATGTTTATGGCCGATGTTGTCTCCCAGAATCTTGTCTGCTTTTATCAAAACAGTTGATTGAAGGATTTTATGAGAGAAACGAAAAAAACAGAAAAAATCGCCCGGCAGATTTGCGAAATGGAGCGTTTTTTTACGGACGATTTTTCCGTGAGAAAATCGCCGCAGGCCGAGCCGTGCTGCCAAAAGCCGACAGACCGGCCCGACGAGTCGGCTGCCGGCCTTGACCTGATTGCAGGGCAGGTCCGGCAGTGCAGAAAATGCGCAATCAGCTCTGCCAGGACAAATGCCGTGCCGGGCGAGGGAAATCCTTCCGCAAGACTTGTCTTTGTCGGAGAGGCTCCTGGGGCGGACGAGGACGCGCAGGGCAGGCCATTTGTCGGCAGGGCGGGTCAATTGCTCGACAAGATGATTGTTGCGATGGGACTTCGACGACAGGATGTGTTTATCTGCAATATCCTCAAGTGCCGTCCCCCGGAGAACCGTGACCCAAAGCCGGACGAGGTATTCAACTGCTTTCCATATCTGAAAGAGCAGCTCGCCCTTATCCAGCCGGAAATTATCGTAGCCCTCGGCAAGCCCGCCGCCAACACTCTGCTCGAAAACGACGACGCCATCGGGAAACTTCGCGGGATATTTCACGAGTATCGTTATTCGCCCGACTGCCCGCCGGCAAAACTTATGCCCACCTATCATCCCGCCTACCTGCTGCGCAGCTACTCGCCGGAAAACCGACAGCGCGTCTGGGACGACCTGCAGAAGGTAATGAAGGAACTTGGTCTGAAAACCGAATAAACGGAAATCACAACCCCCGCATTATTAAGAGCATCTAAAATAATGAAAAAGACACGGATTGTGGATAGTTTTGAGTTGGTAGTTTTGAGTTATAAACTCAGAACTCAGAACTCAGAACTAATGTTTTCTCTGTA
>JBGSSG010000051.1:0-1994 GCA_041737185.1 Anaerohalosphaeraceae bacterium | reverse complement strand
CTTGCCGGCCTTGACCGCTTCGATTACTTTATCCGCTACGCTCATAACAGCGTTGCGAGCAAAACCGATGACGATGTTTTTTTCCTGCTCGTCGGCGGCAAAACCTTTTTCTTTCAGGGCGACGTCTATTGCGGCGGTAAAGTCCTTATCGGCAAGATGCACGACCTCCGGCCAGGCCACAAGTCCGGTGGTGAAGATGCGGTGCTTGTAGCTTTCTTTGGGCCGCTGGATACAGTTTGTGGTCATCAGAATCGCGCCGGGGAAGGTGTCGAATTCTTTGTGCTGGTCCTGCCAGGCCCCGCCGTAATTGCCGACGAGGTGTTTATATTTTTTCAGGCCCGGATAGGCATTGCAGGGCAGCATTTCGCCGTGGGTATAGACATTGACGCCCTTTCCTTCGGTCTGTTCAAGCAGCAGGTGCAGGTCTTTGAGGTCGTGGCCGGAGACGAGGATGCATTTGCCTTTTACCGGCGAGATTCTGACCTTTGTCGGCTCAGGATGGCCGTAGGCTCCGGTATTGGCCGAATCCAGCATTTCCATAACGCGTATGTTCACCTGGCCGACCTTCAGGGCCATCGCCACAAGCGCATCGACGTCTGTTGATTTGGGCCCGCACAGAAAGTCCAGGGCCTCGTGGAAAAAGGCATAGACTGTTTTGTCCTCAACGCCGAGAATCCGGGCGTGGTCGGCATACGCAGCCATTCCTTTCAGGCCGTACAGAATAAGCTCCTGCAGGCCCGCAACATCAGAGCCGAGCGATTGAATTTTATCGCCAACGCTCATTTCTTCAGCCTGGGCGAGCATTTCAGCCTGCATCTTTGGCGCCTTCCAAAGAGCGGGGCCTGAAAGTTTTTCACATTGGCCGGACTTCTGATAGTCTTCTCTGGCCCTGCCGATAAGCCGGCCCGCGTTGGCGACAAGAGCCTCCAGTCGCAGAGGGTCGAAGTTGACGTTGGTTACGGTGCTGAAAAGGGCCTCAATGACAAAGCGGTCGATTTCACGGTCGGGCCTGCCTGCCTGGCCCTTGCGATGGGCGTACATCGCGATACCCTTTGCCGCATAAACAAGCAAATCCTGAAGCTGGGCCGTTTGAGAGTCTTTGCCGCAAACGCCCATCTTCGTGCAGCCTTTACCCTGCGCCGTTTGTTCACACTGATAGCAGAACATATTTTTTTCTCCTTAAACTGAAAAAGTGTTCCTCTGTTTTATTTCAGACTCTTATCATAATCAGCATCATCTTGAACTTTTGTTCGGCCCTGACGGCGTGAGGTACATCGGCGGGCATAATCAAAAGCCGGCCGGCGGAGGCTTTAATCTCTTTCCCGCCGATTACAAAAACTCCTTCGCCTTCTACCACCTGGACAACCGCGTCATACGGCGAGGTGTGCTCGCTCAAGCCCTGGCCTGCGTCGAAGGCAAACAGCGTTATTGTCCCGGCGGGCTTGTCGAGGATAGTCTTACTGACAACCGAATCGGCGGCATAATCAACAAGCCCGCTCAGTTCCCTGGCGCTGCCCAGACAGCTTTGCAGTATCGTGTTTCGTTTCTCGCTCATTCGTCGCTCCCTGTTAATTCTGATGATTCATCGGTTCCTGCAGCTCGGCCAGAGTCGTACCGGCCAGATGGCGTTCGATTTGTTCCTGAAGCTCCGCCAGCTTCGGACGCAAAGGACAGTTGCTCCCAAGCGGGCACTGCCAGGAACCCAAAACGCATTTGTTGACACTCAACGGACCCTGTATGTTTTCAATGACTTCCTTAAATGTAATCTGCCCGGGTCTTCGCGAAAGCCCAAACCCGCCCCTGGGTCCCATAGCGCTCTGGACAAGGCCCGCCCGCTGAAGACGCTGCAAAAGTTTGCAGGTTACAGGGTAAGGTATCCGGCTTTTTTGGGAAAGCAGCCGGGCTGAAAATCTCTGCCCCGTTCCAAACTCTTTTGCCAGCAGCACCACCAACCTGAGAGCATAATCCGTATTTCGTCGAATCAAATCCATCAT
>JBGSSG010000420.1:0-1761 GCA_041737185.1 Anaerohalosphaeraceae bacterium | reverse complement strand
GAATTTTTCCATAAACCCTGTCCCGACTCCCAAAAAACAAATTCTCTTACGGCTCAAAGTTTATCACCGAAAGTAAAGCCTGCCCGTAGAGCTGCCACAACTGCCGGGCGTCCAGTCCGCGGTCTTCTCCCGGCAGCTCCATCGTGATTATCGGTATCCCCAGTTCCTCCCCGATGTATGACCCCATCGACCCTGGTAAAGGCCCAAGCTTTTTTACCTCCAGCGGACAGAACATCGCCATTCGCTGGGCAATCGCCTCTCCCGGCCCGTCATAATCAAGGCAATCTAAAGGCTGATGAATACTTATCACACAGGCGGGCCGAAGGCGGACGATAAGCTGCGCCAGTATCTGCGACTCAGGTTCCGACAACGCGGTTTGACCGTATTTGGAAGTGTCAATGCGGTTGTCCGTCGCGAAGTTTCGGTTCAAATCCACGCCTCTCGCGTTTTCCCGGACGCCCATAGCGTACCCGTCCGGATTGGCTGACGGCACCACCGCGATGGTCTTGCCTTTCCAAATAGAGCGCCTGATATACAACTGTTCCATAAGTTTTTGCAGGAGGTCCGTTCCCGCAGGCTCGCTGCCGTGAATCGTCGCGATAAACAGCACAGCCGGCCCGCCGTCGCCGAACTGCCGGCATTCAATAGGCCGGCCCTGGACAGAATACCCCAGCACCTCTGACTTTACGGCCGAGCCTTCGACTATTCTTGGGGCATAAGGGTCCCTTGCCGGGCCGACGCAGCCGGAAATCAAAGGCAGCGTCAGCAGCCATCCGGAAACGACAAAAAGGGCCGCCTTACGCGTATAAAACTTTATAATTACTGAACTTGTGAACGTTTTTTGCATTATGCCGCTTTTTATTCGCATCTGAAATTATCGTTTATTTAGTCCAAAACTGTTTAATCTGTCCAAAACGCTGGACGACTTAGCCGCTAAAATACCGCAAATTCCCGTAAAGATAAAATGTAAATCGGAATTTTTATGAACACAACCGGCAGCTAATTTCGTATAAAGAGCAAATCAATGAAGATTGATTGACAAAACATTAAAGACAAAACAAGGAAAGGGAACCTGACAATGAGAAACTCAAAAGTCATTTTTACATTGGCGCTTGTCGTATTCGCCCTGACTGCCGTTTACGCCTGGGCCGCCTGCTGTGATAAAAAACCGCACTGCTCCAAAGACCCGAACACCGTCACGGTTTTTACCCCGACCGCCGAACAGAAACTATAGATTGTCGATTGAGGTAGTTCGTAGTTCGGAGTTCGGAGTTCGTAGAAAGAGCTTACATCGTTCAGCGGATGAAGAGACTGACGATTTTTTTTACAATCGAAAATCGTCAATCGTCCATCGTAAATTTCTTTACGTTGTACGCTGTATGGGAGCTTATTACTCGCAAGGGTAGAACTTGCCGCACCCGGGGATTATGTAAGTTCGACGGACCAGTATGCGTGGTCGAGGAACTGTTTCCAGCTTCTGTATCTGTCGTGGTTAAGGTGGACGTGGAGGGCTGGGTTTCGTCGTGGTTTTTCGGGTTTTTTGATGAGCGTCATTTGGGCCTGTACCGGAGTGCAGCCGCCTTTCCGGACGTTGCAGGATGTGCAGGCGCAAACGATATTTTCCCAGGAATTTTTTCCGCCGAGGCTTCTTGGGATGATATGGTCGAGGGAAAGCTCTGATGTCTGGAATTTTTTTCCGCAGTACTGGCAGCGGTTGCCGTCGCGAGCGAAGATATTTCTGCGGTTGAACTTTACGGACTG